>CAZQKJ010000190.1:0-7148 GCA_964593315.1 uncultured Granulosicoccaceae bacterium | reverse complement strand
ACCGGTGAATTTTCATAAACGGAAACATTAGGCGGCATAGTGCTCGCCAAACCAGTTACCAGTGCAGCCGGTTGTATTTGCACAGTTCCCGAGGTATCAAGACCGGCTTTATAGAAACTGGAGCCGGTTATTTCTTTCATTTCATCAGCACCGAGGTGACGGTGAGGTGCATCCAGCAGAGTGAGATTATTGGCAAACTCAGCCAGCAGTTTTGTGCCGCGCCTGGTTGAGGCACCATGTATTTTGCCTTCCTCGCGCCAGTCACAATCAATGTTATTGCTCTCCACTGCCTCGCGCAGCACCTGCTGACCGGCGCGATTCAGTTTTATCTGAACCCGCTCTTCATCCAGTACGTCAGCAAAGCTTTTGGCCTTTAGGTTGTGAGCCTGATCAATCGCAAACCCGGAACAACGACCGGCGGCATTGTTGCCAATCCGGCCAGCATCAATCAGTGCAATCCTTGCATCTGGAAAATACAGCCCCAGTTGCCTGGCTGCCGCCAGACCAGTGTAACCTCCACCAATGACCGCGTAGTCAACATTGCCATCGACGGTAAGTGGTGTCGGTGCCGGGAGATCATCCAGCATATGCAGCCAGGCATTATTGTCATCATTGACCGGTAATACGTTTATTTTCATTGCATGGGGTCCGTCAGGATAAATCTATCCAGATCGTTTTGGTTTCAGTGTATTGATCGTGTGCAAGCAGAGATTTATCGCGGCCGCCGAATCCGGAATGTTTATAGCCACCAAACGGTGTGGAAACATCTCCCTCACCGTAGCAATTTACTGTAACCGTACCGGCTTTAATGGCTCTGGCGGCGTTATGCGCTGTCTTGTTGTTGTTGGTAAATAGTGAGGCTGCTAATCCGTACTCGGTATTGTTTGCAAGTGCTAAAGCTTCTTCAACATGTGAAAAAGTAGTCAGTGATAAAACCGGACCAAAGATCTCCTGGTTAAACAAATCAGATTCCGGGCTAACGTTCCTGAATACCGTGGGCTCAATATAAAAACCGCCACTGTCTTTTAGTATCTGCTTACCACCACGCACCAGTTCTGCACCCTGATCAGCTGCAGACTCCACAAAACCTTGCACCCGCTCAAGGTGATCACTTTCTATCAAGGCACCGACCCGTGATGCAGGATCGAGTGGGTCACCCACTACCCAGTCGTGCGATAGATCAACTATTTTCTCGAGTAATTCGTCCGCCAGATTCTCGTGCACAATCAGCCGTGATGTAGCACTGCAGTTTTCACCCATGTTCCAGAATGCTGCATTGGTTGCATGCATGGCAACCGTATCCAGATCTTCAACATCATCCATAACCAGCATCGGGTTCTTACCACCACACTCAAGCAATACACGCTTCATGTTGGAGTCTGCAGAATAACGCAGGAATTCTCGACCGGTATTGGTGGAGCCGGTAAAACCGACGCAATCCACACCTTTGTGCAGGCCAAGCGCTTTACCTGCCTCTTCGCCATAACCCGGCACTACATTGATCACTCCATCGGGCACGCCTGCCTCGGTCGCGAGCTCGGCAAGCCTGATGGTAGCCAGTGAAGTTTGTTCAGCAGGCTTTAACACACAGGTGTTGCCGCTTGCGAGCAAGGGACCGAGCTTCCACGCCGCCATCATTAAAGGAAAGTTCCATGGCAGCACCGCACCGACAACCCCCACGGGCTCACGCACAATCATTGACACGGCACCACTGCCAGAGGGCGACAGCTGGTCATAAATTTTATCCGCGGCCTCTGCATGCCAGCGCAAGGTGCGCACGGCTTCAGGCAAATCGATCTCCATGCAATCGGTTATCGGTTTACCGGCTTCCATGGCCTCCATAAGTGCAAGCTCATCCGTATTGGCCTCTATTACCGAGGCAAAGCGCAACAGTATGGCTTTGCGCTCGGCGGGCGACAGTCGTGGCCACGGTCCATGATCAAACGCTTTACGCGCTGCAACAACCGCGCGATCGATATCTTCGGCACTGCCTCTGGCAACTTCAGCAAGCACCAAACCGGTAGCAGGATTTACGGTGGTAAAGGTAGCGGCGCTTTCAACACTACGACCACCAATAACGCTGCAGGTTGATAATTTTATATCGGGTGTATTGGAAGTCATTGTTGTCTTGCCCGTGTAGTTTGTACCAACCAGTCGCGTTCGTCTTCCCAGTCACGCCACACCAGACGATTGTCCTGCACTGCATTCACTGGCAAGCGTGACAAGGCCATACGCATAGCTTGTCTTGCCGGACCGGTAACCGGTGGAAGTGGCTTGCGACACGGCCCAAGATCACGACCAGTCAAACGCGCAGCGGCTTTAACGCCTGTGAGATAGTCAACATCAAAGGCATTGCCACCGAACCAAAGCGATATGGCTTTCATCGTATCCCACAGCTCAAGCGCTTCTGTGTGTTTGCCCTCTGATACTAAATTATAAAGTTGCGCGCACTCATGCGGCATAAAGTTAGCAGCACCCCAGATCATTCCACAACAACCAGACATCAATGACCATGGTGCTAACGAATCAATACCGCACAATACACCGCCGCCAACACCGATCAGCTTTTGCAGTGCGGTAAAATCTGCAGAGCTGTCTTTAATGTAGTCAAGATTCTCAATGGCTAATAATCGGCGGTACAGTTCAGGTGTTATATCAACACACGACTGCTCCGGTACGTTGTACATCACAACCGGAATACCAATCGACTTCGCGATGGCTTCATAGTGATAAATAACGCCGCGCTCACCCGGTGCTTCTAAAAATGGCGGCAACACCATGACCGCATCTGCCCCGCAGTCCTCTGCATATCTGGATTTTTCTATACAGTCTGCGGTGCTGAGTGCCGTTGTCTGCGCGATGGTAGGCACTCGGCCATTGACATGTTTAGCACCCAACTCCACAAGGCGACTTTTTTCTTCATCCCGAAGATAAGCATATTCACCGGTGCCGGAACACAAAACCAGCCCGTGCAAGCCAGCATCGATCATTTCATCTATGTGTTGCAGATACCGACCTTCGTCTATCTTCTCACCCGTTGAATCAAACGGGGTACACATAGCGGCAAAGATGCCTGAGAGGGGTTTTGTCACAATATTCTCCGAATGAACAGCGGACTGACCTGCGCGACTGTGGGCCAAACAGCTCTGCCCACTCTACTCCACCGGTTCAAATCCACCAGATCAAATCTGGCCGTTCCAAAAGCCTGTATCCGGTATGCCGCTCTACAATCAATGGTTCAGACTTGTGCTGGTGCCACGGTTGCCAAAATACCAACCGACCGGCTTTTAATTACCGCGAGTATACTCAGAATGAGATTACAGGTCGTGCTCAGATGCACGGAATGACACGCTGGCTCCATGTGAATGACGCTCACTCTACAGTCAGCACATAAGTAAAGTCCTGACAAGCACTCGGAGATCACGCAATGCCTGCGATTGTCTTAAAGGCAATGGGGGCGCGTGGTACTAATTTTCGCGGTTTATTTCAGATGTGGCTTACAGCGGCAGTGATGTGACGAGCAATCAATACCCACCACTGACATCACTACCGGTGGTTTGCCCCAGCAACTCGCGGGTACGGTTCACACTGGCACGCGCAGCACTGGCGAGAAACCGAGCATCACTGTTTAGCGTACACAGATCAAATCCCCAACCGAAAGCCTTAGCCGCATACTCGGCACTGCCACAGTGCAAACAGGCAGCGATGTTGGCCGACTTACAGGCTGCTAAAATCTTTTTGATCGCATCTACTATTTCCGGCTCTTCGTAATCTGCACCCGGTGCAAGCCTGCCGTTGGTAATACCCAGCGTCAGATCAGCCGGACCAATATAGATTCCATCCAGACCCGGGGTACTGACAATCTCGTCCAGATTGCTCATTGCCTCAGCTGTTTCTATCATCGCTATACACAGAATCTGTTCATTCGCCTGTGCCGCATAATCCCCACCTGCAGATATTCCAATTCGGGTTGGACCGAAGCTGCGTGTGCCCAGAGGCGGATAACGCATATAAGATACCAGCTCTTGCGCCTGCGCTCGATTGTTGACCATAGGGCAAATAATGCCGTAGGCACCGGCATCCATGGCACGCATGATTGCACCTGGTTCAAGCCATGGCACTCGCACCAGTGCAGTAACATCGTAAGCGTGGGTTGACTGCAAAATAGACAATATATTGTTGTAGTCCATAACCCCGTGTTGGCCATCGAGCACGATACTGTCAAAACCCTGGGCGGCAACGACCTCTGCTGCAAAGCCATCTCCAATGGTGATCCATGCATTCAGCGCTGGCTCACCATTGGACCATTTTTGCTTTAGTTTATTAGGCTTCATCGTATCATCTCCGGGTGTGACAACCACATAACAAGTGCTTTACACGCTGAACGCTTCGCGCCAATTACCATACATTAGTTTTGGTGGCGCATGCCAACCTATTTCATCAGAGCAAAAGATCAATGCAGCCGACAGTAATCTATTGCGGCGAGCCATGGGTTAATAACCCGAACCTGTAAGGCTGTGGGTTAACTCATGATTCAGCTGATATCATCGATAAAGTCGAGAGTCGGAGTGGTGTCGGCAATCGTACGAGCATCGCCTATATCGGCAGCTCGACCGATAACACCTTTACCAAACTTTCGAATGCAGTCATCAATGGTGTGTTCCAGCGAGGTTGATGCTTTGTTACTGGCAAAGAGATCCAGTTGTAATGGATCATCAGCGCGTATGAGCTCGTACGCTGCGAGCCCTACCAATCGATAAGGCCCGTTGTCATCAAATTGCTCCAGCAGACCCGCAGCTACTTTATATAAGTGATCCGCACAATCACTTGGCTCTGTCAGTTGACACTGACGACTATACAACTTGAATTGATTGGTTTTAAGTTTGACTCTCACCCCGCGGCACCGATAATTTTTATCACGTAGCCGCCGCCCCACCCGGTCGGCTGAACGACGGAGGTACTGCAGGATTTCTTCACGGCTGGAGACATCGTTCAACAGCGTTCTGTCAGATCCCATACTCCTTGCCGATCTCCTGCGAGCTACCGGGCGCGGATCTTCCCCTTGAGCCAGCGCTTTAAAGTGCCGGGCACCATTGCCAAAGTGATGCGCCAAAAAGTCAGAGTCGGCACGCCTGACATCCCCGATAGTACGAATACCGATTTTGTGAAAACGCGGCACAGTCTTTGGGCCCGCACCCCATAACCTTGACACCGGCATTGGGTCAAGCCATGCAACCGTATCCTGAGGGGCTACCACAGTAATACCGTTCGGCTTGTTAAAGTCACTGGCAACTTTTGCTACATATTTGGTTGCCGCTATTCCCACGGATGCTGTCAGCCCACCGGTAACATCAGTGACGGCTTCTTTTATTTGGGTAGCAATACAGGCAGGATCTCCAAACAGTTCAGATGCTCCTGTCATATCAATAAACGCTTCATCCAGTGATATGGCTTCAACATTCGGTGAAAAATCTGCAAAGGCTGTCATGATCGCCTGGGATTGTTCCTGATAACGATCAAAGCGCGGCGGCACAACCACCGCTTGCGGGCAACGGCGCAATGCTTCAGCCATAGGCATGGCACTTTTAACCCCGCTGGTTCTGGCTTCATAACTTGCAGTCAAAACCACTCCGCGCAAACTATTGGGCCCGACAATCAACGCCTTGCCGCGTAGCGAGGGATCGTCAAGCTGCTCCACCGATGCATAGAAAGCATCCATGTCTGCGTGGGCAATAACCCTTGACCATGGTTTTGGTGTTGGCCACTGCTGCAACAGGGGATCAGGCACTGAGTTTTTCATAGACACAGGTTACTGTATATAACAACAGCATTGTACAACTGGATAGTCCAGCTCGACAAATCGGGAGCAAAAACAGGACAAAGGCCGACGGCAGGGGGATTTCACAGACAATCTCACGCAGAGAATTAGTGGTACAGTGTGCCCTGTTTCCTTACGCTGCAACGCCATTGAACCTCTGCCCGCCCAACCCAACTGACGTTTCAATCAAGCACTTTATGACACTGAGTGATCGATGAGTGGACTGATTTGGGGTCTGCTGGGTGCCGTGTTGATTGGCGGTTCGGACTGTACTGCGCGGGTCACCAGTCAGCGCGTAACGCTATTACCGTTAATCTTCTGTGTGATGGCAATCTCCACTGTCATCCTGACAGTCGCCCTGGCCGCCACAGGCACGCTGCCGTCATGGCATACGGGTGCATGGATTGCTTCTGCTGCCAGTGGAGCGCTGAACATCATCGCCTTGTTCTTTCTCTACAAGGCGCTCGCCTATGGACCAGTCTCGGTCGCATCACCTGCCGCCTCAAGCTTTGCAGTATTTCTGGTCGTACTGAATGCACTGGCTGGAGAACCCTGGACCATCTATCAGGCGCTGGCGGTGGTCATCGTCTTTGTAGGCGTAGTGATGCTATCTGCCAGAACCGAGAACTCAAACGAAGCACAAGATACCACCCATCAATACTCAAGGAAGTGGCTGCAAAGAACCAGTTTGCTGGCCACCGGGGCTGCGATCACCATCTCTTTTAGAATGTTCTTTGCACAAGAGGCTACCGCCGAGCTGGGCGCCACCTCTGCACTTTATCTTAACCGGCTGTTTGCTTTGATCAGCTGCGCAATAGCTCTGATCGCAATCCCGATATTTCATAAAATACAACGGCCTGAAGACATACCAATGCCAAATCAGTGGCCAGTCGGGAAAATGGTATGGCTGGTGTTGTTGCAAGGGCTGCTGGAAATGGCAGCACTGGCCGCCTTCCTGTTCGGTTCAGAAGGTGATGGCAGAGTGGCCGCAACAATAGGCTTCTCTACTTTTGCAGCCGCTACCACTTTGATCGCATGGATCGCACTAAAAGAACCTGTTGGCTGGTGGCGCGGCGTGTGGATAGTGTTTATCAGTATTGGTGTAATGATAGCCAGTGTGGGCTAGTACCGATTAACAGCGCGCACATAGAGCCCGGGCAGCGCGATCCAAAGCAACCAAAAACCAAACGCACCACCACCGCCATTATCAGAAACCTGATTCACAGCAAGCAGATCACTGGCTGCACTCCAATCCAGCGTTTGCTGTATAGAATCAGCGGTTGACGCAGCGCTCGCAGGTGACCCTGCAGCACAAAGCTCATCAGAGATA
>CAZQKJ010000189.1:0-7154 GCA_964593315.1 uncultured Granulosicoccaceae bacterium | reverse complement strand
CTTTAACGCAATTTGAGTGCAACGTGATCTTGCTTGGCCGCACCGTTCAACCGGTAGAATCTGGCCAGTTCTGCTGTTAGCGTCCGATTCGGATGCGTTAAGAAAAACTCATCGAGAAGCCAGTGGCAGTAACTCGCAGCGATTGAATTGGCTTTTTCATACCTTGCCCTGAGTTCTGGCGGCAGTTCGTATCGATAGCCAATATTGCTGAACAATCGCTGATGCAATTCAGCAGGTGATTCACCCCAGTCTGTCTCAAGCGCTGCGAACACAAACTTATCTACCTCTGCCTGTAGTTCCAGATCTAACAGACTGACTTGTCTGTCGTGGTGTGCATTCCACACCAGGTACAAAAAATGGCTGACCCCTTCGAGTAAAATACTGCAGTCGTCCAGTCCGCGGCCAGACCATTGAGCGCCCAAGTGCTGATCGTCTATCTGTTTAAGCAGCGTTGAGTTCAGGAATAGAGAGAGTTCAAAGTCATCGCCATCTTCACGATAGAAAAGTATCTCTGGGGCAGTGCTTTTAGACTGCCCTGACAGTGCTTTGAGATGCGCCTCATCTACGCAGATGAAATCGCTCACGCAGTAGGGCACAAAAATATCGTATTGGCTTTGCAGTGTGCTTTGCAATATTTTTAACAGATGTAAATGGTGTGGGCCTGGTTCAACTCTGGCGCTTGTTGAATCAGAATCCGGGCTTAGTAATTCGTCTGGTAAACCAGCTGTCATATCACCGGCCATATCACCGAGCGATTCCGTTGGCTGTTCGTGGCTTATTTGATCGCTACCCGTTGTAGAAACACCCATAGATCGCGCTACTGTGCTGTGCTGGTAGCGTGAGCAAGCAGGATGCCCGAGTCTCTCAATTCATCTGCAAGAGCGGGATCGCCTGTGCGTTGCCATTCATCGACTTTCTGCAGCAAGTTCTCGCAGGCGCTGTCGTGGCGATCTGTATGGGCATGGGTCTGTGGACCTATGCTGCTTAAAACCCCTGCGAAGGCTGCAAACCTACTAGACAGATCTGCAAATATAGATGCCTGCGCCTGCGCGCGGCTGGTGTTTGTGGCGGTGTTAGCCAGAGTGGCGTAGGCGGTCTCACCCATCGACATGTAGTAGCTTATACCTACCACCTTGCGATCCAGCGCTGAGGCAAACATGCCTGAGATAAACATGGCTACATCACCCAACCTTTGCAGATGCAGGCGCTTCTCCTGGGGGGATTCGGCCTCTACCGCGCGTTGATAGTACTCAGCCAGCGGAGTCAGTGTGCTGCGATCCGGCTGATAATCGAAAAACCTTTCCGAACGACTGTAGCTATGCAGCAGGTTGGTCAGGTACCAGAGTGTCTCGTCTGTCGCATTCAGCTGCTTCTTTTTCGTCGCGCCGCTCAGGGCGTCATGAAAATACGCTTTCAGGCTCGACTCTGTGTTGATTAGCTTATCTTGGTTTTGCATCTGGATGTCCCATAGACCATTGCACCCGCTAACTTGGCTTTTAGTATTTGTTTCAACAGCTTAATTTTCGGTGAAATGTATCAATCCGGTTTGAGCTGGTAACAGCAATCGCTTTGACGGGATAATTGATCGCTGCATTTTTCTTACCTATCTCTCGGTTCTGGCTTTTATTTTCCGCCGGAGCTTGAATTTGTCGTCGAAATCAATACCATTAGCACTCGCTTGGGATGAGTGCTAATACCCCCGGCGGAAACAAATTCTAAATAAACCCTAATTTAATGAGAGGTCCGGACATGAATATCCGTCCACTTCACGACCGTGTGGTCGTGCGACGAATGGAAGAAGAGCGCACCAGTGCAGGTGGCATCGTAATTCCTGATTCCGCCACAGAAAAACCAATCCGTGGAGAAATCACGGCTGTTGGCAATGGCAAGGTCACAGACGGCGGCGACCTTCGTGCGCTTGACGTTAAAGTCGGCGATACCGTTTTGTTCGGCAAGTACTCTGGTACGGAAATTAAGATGGACGGTGAAGAACTCCTGGTGATGCGTGAAGACGACATCATGGCGGTCATCGAGGGCTGATCAGCCCTGATCGAACCACCCGACCTATAACCTATTCAAACCTAATACTCACGGAGATCGAATCATGAGTGCGAAAGATGTGCAATTTTCGGATGCCGCGCGCAGCAGAATGCTGAAAGGCGTAGACACCCTTGCCAATGCAGTAAAAGTTACACTTGGTCCTAAAGGCCGCAACGTTGTATTGGATAAAGCCTTCGGTGCACCCACTGTCACAAAAGATGGTGTATCTGTAGCAAAAGAAATAGAGCTTGCAGACAAGTTCGAAAACATGGGCGCACAGATGGTAAAGGAAGTTGCATCGCAAACTTCTGATATCGCTGGTGACGGAACAACTACAGCTACTGTTTTGGCTCAAAGCATCGTTCGCGAAGGCTTGAAAGCAGTAGCAGCAGGCATGAACCCAATGGACCTTAAGCGTGGTCTTGATAAAGCGGTAGGCGTTGCAGTTGAAAACCTTGCGAGTCTTTCTCAGCCGTGCAACGACACCAAGGCAATTGCTCAGGTAGGTACTATCTCTGCCAACAGCGATTCTCAAATCGGTGACATCATTGCTCAGGCGATGGAGAAAGTCGGCAAAGAAGGTGTTATCACCGTTGAAGAAGGCACAGGCCTTGAAAACGAACTTGATGTTGTTGAAGGTATGCAGTTCGACCGCGGTTACCTTTCTCCGTACTTCATCAACAACCAGGATGCGATGAGCGCTGAGCTTGAAGATCCGTTCGTACTGTTATACGACAAGAAAATCTCAAACATCCGCGACTTGCTACCAACGCTTGAAGCGGTTGCTAAAGCTGGCAAGCCACTGTTGATTATTGCAGAAGACGTAGAAGGTGAAGCTCTGGCTACTTTGGTAGTTAACAGCATGCGCGGCATTGTCAAAGTTTGTGCGGTTAAAGCACCGGGCTTTGGTGATCGTCGTAAGGCTATGTTGCAAGACATCGCTATCCTCACAGGTGGTCAGGTGATTTCTGAAGAAGTCGGTCTTTCTCTTGAGAAAGTCACTCTTGAAGACCTGGGTACTGCAAAGAAGGTAAACATCGACAAAGAGAACACTACTATTGTTGACGGTGCGGGTTCTAAAGAGGAAATCGATGGTCGTGTAGAGCAGATTCGCACTCAGATCGATCAGGCAACTTCTGACTATGATCGTGAAAAGCTGCAAGAGCGTGTAGCGAAGCTTGCCGGTGGTGTTGCGGTAATGAAGGTAGGTGCTGCGACTGAAGTAGAAATGAAAGAAAAGAAAGATCGTGTTGACGATGCGCTACATGCAACACGCGCCGCAGTAGAAGAGGGCGTTGTTGCTGGTGGTGGTGTTGCACTGATACGTGCTATTGCCTCACTTGATGGTCTGAAAGGTGACAACTCCGATCAGGACCACGGAATCGCCATTGCACGCCGTTCAATGGAAGAGCCACTGCGTCAGATCGTGTCTAACGCGGGTGACGAGCCTTCAGTTGTAGTGAATCAGGTTGCAGGTCAGTCTGGCAACTATGGCTACAACGCAGCCACTGGTGAGTATGGCGACATGATCGAAATGGGTATCCTCGATCCCACTAAGGTAACTCGCTCTGCACTGCAAAATGCAGCTTCGATTGGTGGTCTGATGATCACAACTGAAGCCATGGTTGCTGAACTCCCTAAGGAAGAAGCAGCACCTGCAATGCCTGATATGGGCGGCATGGGTGGTATGGGCGGCATGATGTAAGGTGCCTTATTGGCCCTGCCCGGGTACCTACCTCGGCAAATAAGAAAAGCCCCGCTGGTCGGGGCTTTTTTTGCCCTTTTTTACCTCGTGTTTATTGGCTAAGTGGTAATGTGTGCCGTGGTGATTGGCGGAACTGACTATCATTTGCCGCAGTTTTTTGTCATCACGCTGAGTGTTCTGTGAAGAAAATAGTGTTTTGAGTATGGGCGAATCACTACAATTTGTGGCTCGCTGCTTCATTGACACCATGCAATCTGAAAAGACGTGTTTGAAGCTTTAAAAGCACACTGATGTATGAGAACTTTCCGCTCCCGGACAGCGTCGCGGTTGCCTGCTGGAACATCGAGCTGCAATCCCGGACAAAAATCAGGCAAGACTGAACGTGAAAAAAATAATAATAAAATCTTCAGTTCTCGGCCTTGCACTTGCGACCTTCACCGGCTTAGGTGGAACTGCCAGTGCGGGTGTTTTAGAACAAATGGCGGCCGTCGCGAACGGCGCACTACCAGCCTATGGTCAGGACCAGACGCTTAGCGTCAAGCCTGAGCTCACTGACAAGCAAATTGCTATCGCACTTCGTGAAGCGCTCACTGTGGCTGCAGGTCGGGTCGGCGCTCGCGCTGCTGACAGAGGCTATCTGGTCGAAGGTGAATTAAAAATGCCATCCGAGCTTCGCAAGCCGTCGAGTTTGCGTAAAGTAGGCAAGTTGGCTGGCAAACAAGATTTTGAGCTCTTGCACCAACGCTTTGATAAGCAGATGCAAGAAGCCGTGCTGACCACCGCCCCTTTTGTTGCCGAGCTGGTAAAAATGGAGCTGCAGTCAGTTGAAATAGTACAACCCAGGGTTCTGTTGGTGTCCTATGACACTGCTGCGACGAGTTTCCTGCGCAGTAGAACAGAATTCGCTTTGAGAAGGCAGCTGCAACCTGTGGCAGAAGAAATGTTGATCCAAAGCGGTGCCATTGATAGTGCTGCTTTGATTGCTTCAAAGATTCAGTTTGGTGATCTGCTTGAGCGAATGGTGATTGATTATGCCGTTGATCACAGCGTTAATGGTTTCTTCTACCAGATGGAAATAGAAGAGCGCGCCATTAGAGCCGATCCCGACTACCGCTCTACCAGACTGCTTAGCAGTATTTTCCAATAGTCGTACGCGGAAAATAAATACTCCCGCTTGCTTGTATCTTGGGAGTCGGCAGATTTTTACCTCGTTAATTTCGCCACAGCGGCTGTGCGCCTGCTCCTCACGAGTGCGTCTCACGAGTCTTGGTGCTGCCAGATGATGGCATCACTTTCCACCGTGGTACCATACGCTTTCGCCAGACCCAGCTTAATCAATGAATACAAGATCTGCTCCTGACCACGATTTAAGTTCACTATCTGAACTCAGCCGCGAACAACTGTGCCAGCTCGACTGGAGGGCGCTGACTTGTTTTACCGGTGAGTTGCTTGATCTGCATGCAGAAGGTGCGTTGGGCAATAAAAAATTTGCCAAGCTGCCACGCAGACCTATCTTGTGCATAGATCAAATCGATGTCCTCAACGAAGAACGAATTGAGGCAACATTTCGTTTCCCGGATGACGTTTCAGATTGGCCGTTCGCAGCCGGCGAGTCACTGGAAATGTTGTTTCAGGATCAGCTGGATCAGCTGGTGGGA
This sequence comes from uncultured Granulosicoccaceae bacterium, assembly GCA_964593315.1. Classification (GTDB taxonomy): domain Bacteria; phylum Pseudomonadota; class Gammaproteobacteria; order Granulosicoccales; family Granulosicoccaceae. Next base: position 1,751 of record CAZQKJ010000189.1, on the reverse strand, counting down.
TTTTGGGGTGCGAGAAAAACAGACGGTATTGGCAGAGCATTATCGTCTGGTGTGTGTCATCTGCATAAATCACTCGATTTTGAACCTGGAAAACGTCTCCGTTATATCATGGAGAAACGTAAATGGATGGAAGGCGATTCCGGTGGCGGTACCGCTGTTTTTAACGGCAGAATTGTTGACGATAATGATGATGTGATGCTTGAGACTCGCAATGTCATTGTTGGTATTTTAAACCCGGAAGCCATTCAGGCTCTACGAGAAAAATTTGGTGGAACAGGTGGAGTCGATGACAGTCGAGCCCACGAAAAAGTGTCGGACCTGATGATCCCTGTGTATGACACTGATCTCGGTGCCATCGATAATCAAGCAAGGGAAAATAAGGGTACAGACAATACGCTTGTCAGTGTCAGAGAAGCTACGCAAGAAATCACTCCTTCGTTGTGGCCATTGCGGTATCACTTTCGTGGTGATCCGGTAGTGCCGGGTAATTTCGGCACCCACGGAATGATAGCGTTGCTAAAAACTACTGCCAGAGAGCAGTTCTGGTTGAAAGATCCGGTATTCAAGTCTATGAAAAAGAAGTCATTTTCCGGAATGATCTTTGAAGATGCCAAGCAGATACGGTTTCAACTCGTTGATGTTAGTAAGAACGAATCAAATGAAGTAATTGCGGCAGAGGCCAATCTCTTCCTTGAAGACACCCAAGGCCGGAAACTTATTGAAGATCCCATCTATGCCTTCAAAAATCTGCTCGTTTCAGAGCGGGATTAAGAGTTTGGAGCACAAATATACGCTACATGCTTAAGTGGCTTGAGTTTTGTAGCAGTCGCTTTTTCGAGTGTGGATGTATAGGGTCGATCAACGCATCAGGTAAGTGTTCTACATAGTGCATCTGGTAGACTTACCCCTGCTAACTAATATTTACAGGGGAACAGTGTGCGAAGAGCGGTAGTGACCGGGTTGGGAATTGTATCCTGCCTTGGCAATGATAAAAATCAGGTTACCGAAGCGCTAAAAACTGGTCGGTCAGGTATTTCAGCCAAACCGGAATATGCCGAGCTCGGCATGCGCAGCCAGATTGCAGGTTCTCCGGACATCGACTTTAAGGATCACATTGATCGCAAACAACTGCGGTTTATGGGTGGCTCCGCAGCCTTTGCCTACATGTCGATGCAGCAAGCCATTGACGATTCGGGTTTAACAGACTCGATGGTTTCCAATGTTCGCACTGGCATTATTGCGGGATCGGGTGGTGCATCATCCGCCAGTCAGGTTGAGTCTGCGGATATCATGCGTGATAAAGGGGTACGCAGAGTTGGTCCTTACCGGGTGACGCAAACTATGGGTAGTACGGTATCTGCCTGTTTGGCAACACCGTTTGGAATAAAGGGTGTTAACTATTCTATGTCGTCCGCATGCTCAACCAGTGCACATTGCATAGGGCACGCGGTTGAACAAATTCAACTCGGTAAGCAGGACATCGTTTTTGCTGGTGGTGGGGAAGAAGAGCACTGGACCATGAGCTGTTTGTTCGATGCGATGGGCGCGTTGTCCTCCAAGTATAACGATACACCTACTAAAGCCTCACGCGCCTACGATGCAAACCGTGATGGTTTTGTTATTGCCGGTGGCGGCGGTATGTTGGTCGTTGAAGAACTCGAACATGCACTTGCCCGTGGTGCGAATATTTATGCTGAAGTGGTGGGATATGGTGCAACTTCTGATGGTGCAGACATGGTCGCACCTTCCGG
>CAZQKJ010000188.1:4960-7221 GCA_964593315.1 uncultured Granulosicoccaceae bacterium | reverse complement strand
ATCTCCACTGGTCGGTCTGTTGTTGTCCAAAGTAATATCAATGATCATGGTGTTAGTAGATGCAGAGGTATCACTACCGCCGTTGGCGTTACCGCCAGAATCAATAACACGAAACTCAAAACTTGCCTGGTTAGCCACTTCAATGGGTGCAGACACGTAGGCGAACTGGCCACTGGCGATACTGGCCGCAGGAATTTGATCGCCGACAGCGATACTTACCTGATTGAGTTGCAGGGTGCCGGTAGCTGGCAGTGAATCAATGACCACATGATCAATAGTGTGTTCATCTACAGGATCGGAGAAGTTGAAGTCTTGTAGAGTAAATGCATAGGGCGTAACTTCATTGGTATTGACGGTGTTGTCAGAGGCGTTTGGCGCATCGTTGACTGCAATCACATCAATAGAAATTGTATTGCTGAGAGCAGCTTGTGGGGTGCCGCCATTATTGGTGCCACCGTCATCCGTAACCGTAAAGCTAAATGCATCTATTGCAGTACCGTTTTCATTTGCTGCTGGGGTGTATTGCAGATTGCCGGCGAGGATGTCACTGGTGCTGATCCAGTCACCAGCGCTGACAGCGGTGTTACTGATGGTAAGGCTTCCGTTGCCGGGTAGCTGTTCTATGCTAAGTCCGTCAAATCCATCTCCTTCTACCGGATCTGAAAAGCCAAAGTCATTTAAGTTGAATGTATAGGCTGTGTCTTCGAGGGCTGTAACATTTCCATCGGTACCCTGTGGTGCATCATTTACCGGGATAACCTCTATGGCTATTTCGTGCTCGTCACTCAACGGTACTGTAGTCGTGTTGGTGTCGATGGTAATTCTGTTAGCGTTTGAGGTGGTGGCAGCACCGGTGTATGTACTATCGATAGCGCGCACTGACAGGTCAGTAGGATTACCGTGGAAGTTAAGTGCCGGGGCAAAACGAATATAGCTGTTGTTATCGATAACCAATGCCGAATTCGGATTGGCGGCGTTGATGTTATACCAGTTGTTGCTATCTGTGGAGTACTGCCAGCTACCCTGTGCAGGTGTTGCTGGATTAGATGTTATCGCAATACCCGCTATACCAGTTGCTCCATCGGCATCACTGAACTGACTGGCAAAGAGGTCGGAAATCAGGATTGGATTGGTAGTGTCTTCTGGTAACGGCGGAAGCGTTTCGTCACCAATCACAGGTGCGTCGTTAATCGACAAGGTGTTGATCGTCATTGTCTGGGGCGAAGAAGTATCGATGCCACCGAGATCTAAGCCGCCGTTATCTTGTACCCTGAAGGTGAATTGGTTACTGCCAAAACTGTTGGAAGCGGGAATATAGACAAGCTCGTTTGCATTGATTGCTGCGATGCTGATCTGCTGTCCGGTGATAACCGGGGTGCCGTCCAGGTACAACGTTCCGGATGCCGGAAGAGCGTCAACTGTAACTGCTGCGAAGCTATCAGATTCCACCGGATCATCAAACCCGAAATCTGATTGCTGGAATATATAGGTGGTATCTTCCAGGGTATCAACAGTGCTGCTGACAGCAATCGGCTGATCGTTAACTGGCTGTATGTCAATGGTGATTGTCTGCGGTGCAGATATATCGATACCGCCGTTAGCCACACCGCCGTTGTCATGAACACGGAAGTCGAACTGAGCAGTGCCAGAACTGTTGGGTGCAGGTGTGTAGACGAGCTGGTTGCTATTGATAGCAGTGATGCTGATCTGCTGCCCTGCGATCACCGATGTGCCGTTTAGAGACAATGTTCCGGATGTTGGAAGCGAGTCAACCGTCAGTGCTGCAAAGTTATCTGAGTCAACGGGGTCATCGAAGCCGAAGTGTGATCCGTTGAATGTAAACGCGGTATCTTCAATGGTATCAACAGTGTTGCTCACGGCAATTGGCGGATCGTTAACGGCAGTGGTATTGATAGTGATGGTTTGTGGCGCAGAGGTATCGATGCCGCCATTGGCAACACCGCCATTATCCTGTACACGGAAGTCAAACTGAGCACTGCTAGCGCTGTTTGGTGCCGGTGTATAGACGAACTCGCCGCTGGTGATAGCTGTGATGCTGATCTGTTGTCCGGAGACAACAGGGGTGCCGTTCAGAGTCAATATGCCGGATGTCGGAGGCGCGTCAACGGTAACTGCTGCAAAGTTATCAGAGTCTGCAGGGTCATCGAACCCGAAATCTGATTGCTGGAATATATAATCGGAATCTTCAAAGTTCTCAACAGTGTTACTGATGGCAGTCGGTTGATCGTTAACGGCAGCAG
>CAZQKJ010000188.1:1433-4860 GCA_964593315.1 uncultured Granulosicoccaceae bacterium | reverse complement strand
ATCAACAGTCATAGTTTGCGGTGCAGATATATCGATACCACCGTTAGCCACACCACCGTTGTCATGTACACGGAAGTCGAACTGAGCAGTGCCAGCACTGTTTGGTGCAGGTGTGTAGACAAGCTGGTTGCTATTGATAGCAGTGATGCTGATCTGCTGCCCTGCGATCACCGATGTGCCGTTTAGAGACAATGTTCCGGATGTTGGAAGCGAGTCAACCGTCAGTGCTGCAAAGTTATCTGAGTCAACGGGGTCATCGAAGCCGAAGTGTGATCCGTTGAATGTAAACGCGGTATCTTCAATGGTATCAACAGTGTTGCTTACGGCAATTGGCGGATCGTTAACAGCAGTGGTATTGACGGTGATGGTTTTCGGCGTAGAGGTATCGACCCCGTTATTGGCAACGCCACCGTTGTCTTGTACCCGGAAGTTGAACTGAGCCGTACCAGAACTGTTTGGTGCTGGAGTGTAGACGAGCTCGTCATTATTGATATCTGTGATGCTGATCTGCTGTCCGGAGACAACGGGAGTGCCATCCAGTGTCAATGTTCCGGATGCCGGAAGAGAGTCAACCGTCAGTGCTGCAAAGTTATTGGAATCAACGGGGTCATCGAACCCGAAATCCGATCCCTGGAATACAAAATCGGTATCTTCATGAGTCTCAACAGTGGCATTGGAAGCAACTGGAGCATCATTAACAGCAGTGGTATCAACGGTGATAGTTTTCGGCGCGGAGATATCGACCCCGCCATTGGCAATACCACCATTATCCTGCACTCGGAAATTAAACTGACCCTGGCCAGTGTAGTTTTGGTCTGGTGAATAGACGAGATCACCGTTGTCGAGAGCGGTGACATTGATTTGTTGCCCGACCGTTACCGGAGTACCGTTTAATGTCAGAGTTGCAGATCCCGGTAACGAATCTATTATCACTGCGGAAAAGCCGTTAGAGTCTATCGGGTCAGAAAATCCGAAGTCTTGTCTATTGAAAATATGATCAGTATCTTCAATATTGATCAAAGTGTTACTGGTGGCAACCGGTGGATCATTAACCGCTTGGGTGTCAATAGTGATGATTGCGGGTGCGGAGATATCAACCCCGCCATTAGCGACACCACCGTCATCATGTACGCGAAAACTGAACGGACTGGCGCCGGTGTAGTTTGAGCCTGGCGTAAAGATCAACTCATCGTTACTGATGTTGGTGATGCTGATCTGTTGCCCGACTGTAACCGCTGTCCCATTGAGGAAGAGTGTTCCATTGGATGGAAGTGCATCTATTGTCACTGCGGCGAAGTTATGATTTTCAACCGGGTCGGAGAATCCGAAGTCTTGTCCCACGAAAGTATGACTTGTATCTTCGTCTATCGCTACAATGTGACTGTCAGCAAACGGTTGATCATTTACCGTTTTGATGTCCACAGTGAGAGTTTCAGTTGTGGAGATGTTTGAACCGCCGTTTACGTTGGTGCCATTGTCATGCACATGGAATGTAAACTGACTGGAACCAGTAACGTTAGCTTGCGGTACATAGATGAAATTGCCATTGTCGATAGGTGTAATGTTAATTGTCTGCCCAGCGATTACCGGCGTGCCGTTAAGTAGCAATGTGCCGGATGTCGGCAGAGAGTCAATCGTCACCGCAACGAAATCGTCGAACTCGACGGGGTCTTCGAAACCGAAGTCTGATTTTTCAAAGCTATAGGCTGTATCTTCGTTGGTCTCTACCGTGCCACTGTCGGCCAGCGGTGCATCATTAACTGCTAATACATCAACGGTGATAGTTTCTGGTGCAGAAATATCGACCCCACCGTTAGCAGTGCCTCCGTTGTCATGCACCCGGAAATTGAACTGATTGATGCCAGAGATATTTGCGTCAGGTGTGAACACAAGACCCGAGCTATTGAGGGCGGTGATGTTGATTTGCTGTCCTGCAGATATTGGTATTCCGTTCAATGACAGCGTCCCGGATACTGGAAGACTATCTATGGTCAAGGCTGCGAAGTTATCGGACTCAACAGGGTCTGAAAAACCGAAGTCTTGTCCGGTAAATATACGAGCTGTATCTTCTAGAATCGTGAAGGTGTTACTGGTGGCAACTGGCGCGTCATTAATTGGATCAATACTGATATTGATGACATCAGCAATTTCCTGACTGCCTGATGTATCCTGGTTGCCGGCAAATATGGCCCTTACTTCTTGTATAGAAATAGCGCGATCAAAAATTTCGATATCATCCATTTTTCCGTGGAAGTTTTCATTCCCGACACTTCCGATTGTCGTAACAGGGGATGTGCCGGTTATCAAGAGTTCTTCGCTATGTACGGTATGTTTGATTAGTGCACCATCAAGGTACAGGGATTGTAAGTTTCCAGGGCCGTCGAATGTATAGGCTATATGGTGTCTTGAGTCTTTAAGATCTATGTTATCCGCAATCGTATGTTTGAATCCGACCGGGCCGAACGGGCCTCCGTTCAAGTCTTCGTGCATGTAGGTGCCGATTAAACGTTGGTTATCAAAGTCATAGAGCAGCTGGAATGATGAATCTGCCAGAACGAAGATGGGTGCGACGTTGTCGCCAGGCCTTTTGGCTATGTCATCCACCCAACCGCTATAAGAGAAAGTGTCTGTAATGCCGAAATCGGACGCTATCTCGACTGACTCGCCATTGCCGTCAAGGTCAATGTACCTGCCGTTTGAGCCACCTTGAATAATATTACCGTTAAGCGTGCCATCGAATGCCGCGCCTGTTTCGCGGGAAGTTTCCTGGTTGGTAGCGTCTCCTGAGTCGAAGTCGTAGTACGCTACTCGGCCTGCATTGGGTGCGGTTGTAATGGTTAGTTTATCAACCCCGCTACTGTTGCTGTCGTTATGGTGGTTTGGGTCGGGAGTGTAGACAAGCGTTGAAAGCGCTGCGTTTATATTGCTTCTTAGGCCTTCAAGCACCAGGAAATTGGAGTTGTTAGCACCGCTTACAATGTTGATTGCGCTTGCATCGAGTGTTAGCGAACCGTTGTTGTTAGTCTCAAGCGTTGTTCGCAGCTCGTAGTCTCCGTTAATCGGATCGGTTATGCTAATATCGTTGGCGAACGCGTATACGCCATCTTCATCCAGATTGATTGGCGTAGACAGTGTGTGTATGTATTCCGGTGCGTCTGATGAAGAAAAATTAAGTGTATGGAAGTCTTCTTTTGCACCTCCAATTCCTTGTGCGCCGGTATTGTTATCACTAATACGGTAGTTAAGTATTTCAGGAGATTGCTGCTGGCTGCTGCTGCTGATGTTCTCGTACTTTATGCGCTGTAGTACATCGCTAACCAACGCGGTAGTTGGAAATTCGCCATCCTGGTTGGTAAAAGTAATGCTTAGATTCCCACCGGAAAATGTATAGTTTGCGAACACATTGTCAGTGGGAGAGCTAATAGTG
>CAZQKJ010000188.1:0-1333 GCA_964593315.1 uncultured Granulosicoccaceae bacterium | reverse complement strand
CCCACCGGAAAATGTATAGTTTGCGAACACATTGTCAGTGGGAGAGCTAATAGTGCCGCCAGGTGCGATGAGTTCAGCCGTATCAATGTAAAATCGAACATCTGGGTCAAAAGCTTCAATGCTTATTGTTGCACCGCTATAATCACCCAAGCCTGAGTTTAGGCTATCCAGTTCGGGATCACGTACAGTGACGTTGTTATCGATAACGATCGGTAGTGTGCCGGTGATAAAGGTAGGGGCTGCGTCGAGGTTCACGAATTCTGGTGGATCGTTTTCGGCGTTTATCACTATGCTTGTGGTTAGCGTGTTACTGGATAATCCACGATCCTCAACAGTGATTTCTATATTTCTATCAATTTGTGTTGGTGCTTCACTCAAATTATCGTAGTGAACTGATTGTAAAGCACCTTGGTATTGTGCGGCGTTTGCTACTCCGGTTAAGGTGAGTACGCCTGTATCAGAATTAAACGCACCACTGATGTTGCCGATGTCAGAGAAAATAAGCTCGTCTTCACCGGGTATGAAATTGGTAATAGCAACGGTTGCCTGATGAATATTGGTTTCATCTGTTATTGACAGAGCCTGGGCAAACTGTACCGAGCTGGCTATTTCATTAAATTCTATGGGGGTAGTATTCAGATCAGCCAGTACCGGTGCACTATTTGGTTTTGGGCTAACTATGGTGGCGGTGTTTACACTGTTAGGATGGCTGCCCCCGGTGAGGTTTTCGCCGTTAGGAAAAATGTCATAATAATTTCCTGCGGTCTCACCGCTAGTCCAATCGTGTGCCCGAAAAGTAGCAAAGGCATCACCAGCGAATCCCGGGTTAGGTACAAATAGTAGTGTTGAGTCCGGATCGAGTAGTAGAGCCCTGTTTTCACTAATGAAATCCTCTGGCAGTGAAGTTACCTCGAGCCACGGGTCTGTTGGGTTGATTTTGTACCACCAGATACCATTGCTTTCATCAACACCGACTAACGCTATACCCTCTAATGCACCCGGGTCTGAATCGGTTAAGCGATCAGGTGGGATTGAGCTCAGGATATCGCTAACGGTTGTTCCTGGATCGGTGGAGCCGCTGTAATCATTCAGCAGGAATGTATTGGATGGGTCCAGTACCGGTGCCGTGTTTGAGAGCACGGTGAAACTATGGGTTTGAGTTTGAAAGGTACCGTCGGTTACCTGAAAAGGTATCTGCTGAGTGCCACTGGCTGTGGTGAAGAAAGAGACATCACCAGATTCAATTTGTTGTTGTGTAAATGCCACTGCCGTAGACGCTGGCTGTGGGTTGTTGCCAATCCATAGCACACTGTCTGACGAAGCAGGTGTTGTG
>CAZQKJ010000187.1:0-7279 GCA_964593315.1 uncultured Granulosicoccaceae bacterium | reverse complement strand
CTTTGGTGCCTTCCACCGAGCCGTTCTTGAACAGCATCAGAGTCGGGATACCACGAATGCCGTATTTGGGCGGCGTATTCTGGTTATCATCGATATTGAGCTTGGCGATTTTCACTTTCTCGCCATATTCCTCTGCAATTTCATCAAGAATGGGTGCGATCTGCTTACAGGGGCCGCACCACTCTGCCCAGTAATCCACGAGAACGGGCACCTCAGACTGCAAAACTTCAGAGTCAAAGTTGTCGTCAGTGACCTCGACAATATTCTGGTGCACACGCTTCTCCTGGATAATTGTGGTTAGTGAACCCCCTAATGATATGGCGGAATACCAAAAAAACAAGTTGCCATGGATATAAAGTTCAGCCAGAAAACGCGCTGCCATGGCCATTTGTGATGACAAAACACTGGCAAAGCACCGGCGAAGCAACGCTTGAGGGTGAAATGAGCTATGCTCCGCGAATGAAATCCAATTATCTGACGTCCGTCAGTTTTAGCGAATTCCCGCTGAGCCCCGATCTCGAATCCGCATTGCAAGACGCAGGATTCAACTATTGCACCGAAATTCAGCAGCTATCTGTGCCGTTGATGCTGGAAGGCAAAGATCTCGCCGCGCAGTCTCAAACCGGTACCGGCAAGACCGCCGCATTTCTGCTCGGGATGTATCAGTACCTGATTGATAATCCACCTGATGAGAATCGGCAAGCGACCGAACTGCGGGCGATTATTCTCGCGCCGACTCGTGAGCTCGCGATCCAGATTCATAAAGATGCACAGCAGCTAGGCACCCATCTGGATTTCAAAACGGTACTTGCCTACGGTGGCACTGATTACGAAAAACAGCGTCGTCAGCTACAGGACGGGGCAGACATTCTGATCGGCACACCAGGTCGTATCATTGACTACTTCAAGCAAAAAGTCTTTTCTCTGAAAAAGATTCAGGTTGTTGTACTGGATGAAGCTGACCGCATGTTCGATCTCGGGTTTATTGCCGACATTCGTTACTTACTCCGCCGCATGCCAGACCCGGAACAGAGACTCAATTTATTGTTCTCAGCCACTTTGTCACACCGGGTGATGGAATTGGCCTACGAGCACATGAACAATCCCGTTGGCCTTAAAACCGAATCGGATCGGATCGCTGCAGAGAAAGTCCATCAACAGGTTTTTCACCCGGCCTCTGATGAAAAAATTCCACTATTGCTCGGGCTGATGAGAAATCTCGAACCGCAGCGGAGCATTATTTTTGTCAATACCAAACGAGTGGCGGAGAAAGTACAGGCCTACCTTGTAGGCAATGAAGTGAAAGCTGAAGTTTTGTCTGGTGATGTACGCCAAAACAAACGACAAAGGCTCATAAAAGAACTGGCCTCTGGGGATCTCAATACACTCATTGCAACGGATGTCGCAGCGCGCGGGCTACATATTGATGGTGTCACCCATGTTTTTAACTATGACTTACCACAAAACCCGGAAGACTATGTTCACCGCATAGGCAGAACTGCTCGTGCAGGTGCCTCAGGTGAGGCGATTTCATTCGCTTGCGAAGAATATGTTTTCTCGTTACCGGAAATTGAAGAGTTGCTCGGCCATGAAATCGAATCCAGTCAGGTAACAGACGACCTGCTGGTCAAGCCTGCTCCACCGGCAAAAATTCAGCGCACAAAAGCACCGGATCACGGCAAACGCAATGGTCGCGGACCAAACAAAAATCAGGGTAAAGGCCATGGCGGGGGTGATAAAAATCGCAACCGCAGAAGACGCAAGCCAAAGCCTGCCGGTGACGGACAGGCAAGCGGTGCCAAACAGTCGAGCTGAGACCCGCAGGACTAAAACAACAGATGTGTAAGCCGAATGAGCCATACCGGCCTGCAACAACTCGATAAAGCTCACAAATGCCGTTGCCGCTACGGTTCTAAAACGGCTGGAAAATCTTTATCATTACGCGCCAACATGACCAACACGCCAATAACATGGAATTGAAGGGATGAACTTCGAACACGCCAGAGCCAACATGATCGAACAGCAAATTCGTCCATGGGATGTGCTTGATCAACGAGTCCTGGATGCACTGGCTGAATTGCCGAGAGAGAGATTTCTGCCGGAAGAGCACAAGGGCCTGGCCTACTCCGACACCCGGATACCGCTTGGCAATGGGCGCTATTCACTCAACCCGAACATAGAAGCGCGTTTACTGCAGGCGGCAGTTCTCGATCCCGATGATCGTACTCTTATCATCGGTTGTGGCAGTGGCTATCTGGCAGCCTGTGCGGCAAAGATGTGCAAGCATGTCGAGTCAATAGACACGCAGGAAGCGGTTAACAACGAGGCCCAGGAAAAAGCCAACGAGTGCGGTATCGACAATATCAAATTTTTCACAGGCGCTGACCTGATAGCCGATCTGCCTGACAAAACCAGCTACGATGCCATTATTGTGAATGGCTCAATGCCACACATACCGGAACGATTAAAAACCCGTCTGACTTTATCTGGCCGTCTGATTATCACCGTGGGAGACGAGTCCGAGCCCAGTATGGAAACCTTCGTGATTCGTCGCATTGGTGATTCAGACTGGCTCGAGCAAAGTGTCCTGGATACCCATATTCCGTCGCTGTTACAGGCGCAAAAAACCACTTCTGACGACTCCTTCGTCTTCTAGAAAGCTCGCGCCGGTAAAGGCGCTTCCAACCGGATAGTTATTACGCAGATGCAATTCCCTGATTCACATCCTGCGGCTTTGACTCAGCTTGGTCTGATCGGGTTGGATTTGGATTGCCCTGGACCGACTAAGGGGCCGACGGCTGAAAGCACCCATTGGCAGGCACAACCCGCCCCAGCCCTCATCTGATCTAACAATCGGGACCCTTGTCTGAATAATTCTCACACAGTCTTCGCAAGCCGCGAATGGCTGTATCGGCACCTCACTGCCCACCACCACACGGTGGCCCGGCTCAAGTCGGCACAGATAACTCGACCAACAGTCAAAATATTGCCCAAAAGTTCCAAATACCTTCTACATTCCTAGTGACTAATAAAAACATGCGGGCCGCTATTGATTGGCACCGCGCAAAATATGTCCTGCACTAGAGAAAAATGAGTATGAAATTTCGCAAGACGCTACCCGGCTACACACATATGGCCCTGGCGGCTGGCCTGCTGTTACCACAGTTCGCAGCTGCGGCGAATCTCTCTGAAATCTACGAGATGGCAGCCTCTCGTGATTCAGTAATACAAGCAAGCCGTGCTCAATACCAGGCCGCTGTAGAGGCATTGCCGCTGGCACGCTCAACCTTGCTGCCACAAGTGGCACTCACCGGAGATATCGCTAAAAATGAAGTTAACGATGATCAGGACGGTAGCTTCGACTCAAATTCACTGGGCGCTTCGATAACACAGTTTGTCTACAACGCTCCGGCCAGCCGTTCAGTTAAAAGAGCAAAAGCGACCGTGGCTCAAGCAGAGGCCAGTCTTAAAGAAGCGGAACAAACTTTGATGTTCCGAACCTCCCAGGCCTACTTCAACATCTTGACGGCGAGAGAAACTTTCAGTGCAGCAGCCTCTTCCCGCGAAGCCATAGCCAGCCAAACCGATCAGGCAGAACGCCGATTTGACGTTGGCTTATCCGCCATCACCGATGTCAAGGAAGCTCAGGCACAACTGGATCTCGCCATCGCTCGGGAAGTCGTGGCAGAAAACCAGTTAGCGCTGGCACGAGAAGCTCTACGGGTAATTATTAATCAGGAAGTCCCGGTGCTCGACGGACTGAAGGACACAGCGGATCTGACCGCACCGACACCGGCATCGGTTGATCAGTGGATCACCGTCGCGACAGACAACAACCCAAGGCTTGAAGTTGCAAAGAAAGATTTTGAGCTGGCGCAAGCGGACGAAAGTATAGAGCGAGGCGGCAGATACCCGACCCTTGCAATCGTTGGCGGCTACCAAAGACAGCAAGTCACTAACAACGTCACTTCAATCCAGAACGCTCGCGGCGATCAGGAATCAGGTCAAATCAGTTTGCAACTGGAGTACCCGCTCTACACCGGCGGACGCACCAACGCTCTGATTAGACAAGCAAAGTCCCGAGCGGAACAAGCATCATTTAATCTTGAAACCGTACGGCGTGCGGTAGTACAGGAAACACGAGATGCCTATCTGACTGTGCTGGCAGACATCAGTCAGACCAATGCACTTGAGAAAGCACTGTCTTCAACGGAAGTCGCCAAAGACGCGACTCAAGCGGGTTTTGACGCAGGAACTCGTACGGCAGTAGAGGTACTTGTTTCATTGCAGGATACATTCAACGCCTACGCAGACTATGCTGCAGCGCGGCACCAGTATGTTGTGAGTAGCCTGCAACTTCGCCTTGCCGCAGGAATTCTCAATCAACAACACATAGATTCTGTCAGCGGTTCACTTACACCCTAAGGTGTTCTGAAATCCGGTACTCTGAAGAATCCGGTGTTCTGAACAATATCGGCCTTATAGAAATACAGCGCCGGTAATCGTCCACTGCGACCAATCGGATCAGAGATGATCCGACCGCATCAAATGAACACCTGAAAAATCCGGTCTGGCAGAATGCCAGGCCTGAAGCGGACCTTACTCTTCAACCAATACGAAGTGCGTGCCGCAATACGGGCAATTGGCTTCTTTCTTCTCTTCAAGTGCTATGTAGACTCTCGGATGAGAGCTTGAGAGACCCATATCTTCGGTCGGGCAGTAAGCCGGTAACTCGGATTTCTTCAATTTTACCGACTCTTGCGAGCTTTGCTTTTGTTCTGTCATTGGGAATACTTTAACCGGTTGTGCATAGAACTGTTATACGTAGGTCAGCCATGATTCATGCGCTGCAGATTTACCTTCAACAGCAGCAAAGTACAGAGACTGTATTTTCTCGGTAATCGGCCCGCGCGAGCCATTACCTATGCTGCGGTTATCTACTTCTCTAATGGGCGTAATTTCCGCCGCAGTACCGCTGAAAAACGCCTCATCAGATATATAGACCTCATCTCGAGTGATCCTTCTCTCAATGATGGGGACGTTTATCTCGGCTGCAAGTGTCATGACTGTCTGACGAGTAATGCCATCGAGTGCCGACGTCAGATCGGGCGTATGAATGGTACCGTCGCGGACAATAAAGAAATTTTCACCAGAACCTTCTGCCACATAGCCTTCGTTGTCCAACAGCAGCGCTTCATCGTAGCCATCTTGCATTGCTTCCTGCAGCGCCAGCATAGAATTCATGTACTGCCCGTTGGCTTTAGCCTTACACATCGCTATGTTGACATGGTGGCGGGTGAACGATGAAGTCTTGATACGGATACCACGCTCCAGATTTTCAGCACCTAAATAAGCACCCCACTCCCACGCGGCGATCATGCAGTGTACTGACAAGTTGTCTGCACGAAGACCCATGCCTTCGCTGCCGTAAAAACACATTGGCCGCAGATAGGCGGAATCAAGATTATTCTCAAGCACTACGTTTTTTTGCACCTCACACAACTCGTCAAAGCCGTAGGGTATTTCCATGCGCAATATTTTCGCAGAGTTAAACAATCGCTTGGTGTGTTCCTGTAATTTGAAGATGGCAGGTCCCTTGTCTGTGGCATAGGCACGCACACCTTCAAATACACCCATTCCATAGTGCAGTGTATGCGTGAGAACATGCACCTTCGCTTCGCGCCATGGCACCAGCTCACCATCGAGCCAAATGACTCCATCTTTATCTGACATTGACATTGCTTGTCTCCAATTTATTCACGCGAGCCAGTGACTCACACGGTATTCTCGTCACAGGCCAGTTTTCACGGAATGGTGTCGTCCTGCTCTTCCCGCAGCTATCGATATCCGCCTCAGCAAATCGATACACGAGCACCACAATCAGCCTGGACAGTCCCGCCTGGTAACCTCAAAGGCCCGTATTGAACCATAAACTCAATATCTGCGATACCTTCACTCCCGAGCCAGAACCTGAGCCAGAACCCGAGCCAGACCCTGAACTTTTCGACGGCAACGGCACATTTTGACGAGTAGTTTTACCGTACAATAGTCACACCAGCAATGCGCCGCAGCCCGTTAAAGCTGTGTGCCGGTTCGCTTTCCAGAGGACTGGCAGCGATAGATGGTACCCGATCAGCTTTCAGGCCGTTTTAGCCTGCTCTCAGTTTAGCTCCCAGGTAACACCACTTGAATCAGTTCGAACTCAATCAGGTCAGTGTGCAAATACAGTCACATTCGATCGTACAGGACGTGAGTTTTTCACTGCTGGACGGTCAGATCGGCTGCCTTTTGGGGCCCAGTGGTTCCGGAAAAACCACCCTGCTAAGAGCCATCGCAGGATTCCAGTCGATAAACAGCGGCAGTATTACCGTGCGCGGTGATACAGTAAGCGATGCCACCCGAATGGTGCCAGCCGAGAAACGCCGCATCGGCATGATGTTTCAGGATCTGGCCCTGTTTCCGCACCTGAGCGTTGCAGACAACATAGCATTTGGTCTCAACACCAGCCGGAAAAAAAGTGTAGACCGAATCGATGAGCTTTTGTCTCTCATCAACATGCAATCATTGAAGAACCAGTTCCCGCATGAGCTCTCCGGCGGACAGCAACAGCGTGTAGCACTGATGCGAGCCATGGCACCGAAGCCGGACCTGATCTTACTGGACGAACCGTTCAGCGCCCAGGACACGGAGTTGCGCGTGCAACTGGTACAGGAAGTCAGAGACATCTTAAAGCAGGACGGCGTGACCGCTATTCTGGTTACACACGACCAACACGAGGCCTTTGCTATTGCAGATTCAATCGGTGTCTTAAATGAAGGCAGGTTATCGCAGTGGGACACGGCATATAATCTTTACCATACGCCGGCAAACCGATTCGTTGCGGACTTTGTTGGTGAAGGCGTTTTTATCTGCGGAAACATCATCGATAACACAACCGTGCAAACCGAGCTGGGTAACGTCAACGGCGAGCTGGCCACTGAACTACCACGCGGAGTGCAGGTGGACTTACTGGTTAGACCCGATGACATCATCCACGATGACTACAGTACTTTTCGTGGCACAGTACTGAAGAAAAGTTTTCGTGGTGCGGATCATCTCTACACGGTTCGTATGCCGGGTGGTACTAATATCATGTGCCTCGCACCCAGTCACCACGACCATCAACTCGGGGAAAGTTTTGGTGTGAGACTGCGGCTCGATCATCTGGTGGCATTTCCCAGTAACGACTAACTGTCTTTGGTAAGTTACAAGGACTGGAACTAGCAGCCTCTCGACCTAC
>CAZQKJ010000186.1:0-7284 GCA_964593315.1 uncultured Granulosicoccaceae bacterium | reverse complement strand
CCCGTGAAAATCGAACAATACAAACGAGGCAAGTTACAGGTGAGGCTGAAGATAACCGACTTCTCCACGCCTGCTTCGCAGTAATGGATAAATTGTCTTCCAACCGCTAGCGGATTGGAAAAGCAAACAACAGGTGTGAGTGTTTGATCTTTACTGATTGAGTGACACACAACCACCTAAAGATCACAGCTGCGCTCATCACAGAGCAAGATCAGAACTCAACTAGAAGCGCTTCTGGATTTTTGCTCTGATGCGATAATCGGAATCTTCTTCCAGCTCGCCAGACTTGATAAACGGCATCAACACATCCGCTGTCAGATTAAAGCTCTCACGACTCCAGTGCAGACCGGGTGACACATACCACTGTTGATTATCCAGCGCCTCATCAATGTCATCGCTTTCCAGCACATTAAACTGGCCGCGCAACGAGACTGTCCAAAGAGGATCGCTGGCATCAAGGCCTGTTAGCGCAAATCGTCGGCCGGTAGTGACGCCCAGTGACCAAAGTTCGTCAGGGTCTTCGGCGTTATCATCTGCAGAATCGATATTGAAGTCCCTGAAACTCAGGCTCACTGCACGATAATCATCTGACCCCAGTCTTCCGTAGTGAATGCCCAACTGGCGACTGCTGATAATCTCGGACTGACTGTCGAACTCATCAGTGTTTTCAATTTCAACACCTGCCGTGTACGAAAGACCATCTGAAGGGTCCTCCATACGGACTTCACTGGCACTAAGAAAATCAATCCGATCAAACGCGAGGTCTCCAGACCACGACCGTTTGTTACCGCCGTCAGTGCTGGCATTTTCTTCAGATATGGGCGAGACTTTAAACAGCAGTTCTTTACGCGCGAACTTCTGTATGCCCGGTCCAAAGGCAACAGAGTCAGTCGCCAGCAGGGAGTAACCCGTGTTGGTCGCCAGCGACTTATTTAATTCCTGGCCGAGCGCTGTGCCACAGCTTGCAGCGAGTACAAGTGCTGAGGCAATTCTTGCGCAGGTTATAAGTTTCATTGTCATCTCGGTACATAAGATGCCCGGAGCATCTCGGGGTTCAATACATCTGCCGCAACTCGCTGTTATAGTTCAGCGTAGGCGGACATCCTTGTTGTAAAAATAACACAGCCATAATATCTCAGTCGTTCATCCAAGAACGTAACAGAACATTAACTTTTATACACGAAGGATTCAAGTCGCCGTGTTACTTTTTTGCAACAAAATACAGAGCAATGAATTCCGATCCTGAAGACGAGACCCTTTCCGACGCTGAAGCCTTTGAACCCGAAGCGCCGGAAAGCAAATCACAGCGCAAACGCAATGCGCGACAGGTCACTGATCTGGCGGCACAGCTGGTAGCGATGAAACCAAAGATCCTGTCTTCTCTGCCGCTGGATCAGGTCGCCCGGGATGCCATCAATCACTGCGCAGAGATCAAGGCGCACGGCGCGCGCAAGCGGCAATTGCACTTTGTCAGTAAATTGCTGCGCGAGAGCGACAATCTTGAAGAAGTGCAGCGCCTGGTTGAGAATCCGGAACTACGCGCGGCAAAGAAATCGGTCAACCCGCACAAAATATTCAGAGACAAACTACTCGACAACCTCGGTGAGCATATCGATCAATTGCGATCCGACTACCCAACAATCGATCTGCAGCAGGTCAGGCAACTGGTACGCAACGCATCCGCCGAGGTGAAAAAATCAGAAAAGGCACATGCGGCCGATGACAACGCACCATTGATTGCAATGACTGATACCAAAGCCGCTAAATCGCTGCTGCAGGTACTCTCGGGCTTTAAGTAAACTTCAAGCTAGCCTATCTGCTACGCCCGCCACCGGTATTCACGGTTCGCCAATCGGGTTCGTCCCAACTGCCTGTCAGCGCATAACGCTGCAGTCCGATTTCATCAAGATTGACCCCAAACTCTTTCAATAAGCTGTCGGCCAGCAATGCTGTCAGCCCCGCCGCAGGGCCGCCGGAGAGCACACCCAATATTGGCAGCGCACCACTGACACGTGGCACCACATCGATTTTTTGATCATAGGTTTTTGCCACTATATCTGTACTGCCGTGAATCAGTATCTCTGCAACCGGACCTGTCACTGCAATCGCATTGGTTTTTGCCTGACCGTTCGCGATGGAAAGATTGCCGCTGATGTTTGCGTACTCAAGCCCGGTGTCCGTCAAGTCTCGAAAGTCCAGTGCCAGCCGACGCGGCAATGCCTGCAAGGCAAACAGTCCCAAAATACGTCCGGCTCCAGGATCAACACTGAGTATCCGCCCGTCGCGCAGGTTAAACAAAAGCTGTCCAAGTATCGCTTTTATGTCAGGCGCGTATGCCGCTGACGGCCACGATAAAGACAAGGCAACCTCGCCCGCCCCTTTGGCAAACGATTTAACACCACTCATCAAACTGATTGCGCGGCCGAAGTCATCGAAGGTGGCATTCAGATCAAGAGTCGTGGCATGCGAGGTCACACCGGCGCTGGTGTACATCTCCCAGGCACCGCTGCCACTGATACGCAGCGAATCCTGCCTGGCAGTGAGAGCAGTAATTCGCAGACCCCGATCCGTCGGCTGAGTACGCAAGCCCACTTTCTGTAAGCGCCAATTTTTCCATTTCACTTCTGATACACTGACATCTAACGGCGGCAGCTTGACCGGATCATATGACGGGCTTGTCACCCGCGCCCCAACAAGCTGTGTCGCAGAGGCCGAGTTGTCAGCGCCAATGGCTGTCAGTAATCGTTTATCCAGCCTGTCCAGACGAACTACCACAGGATCATTGGACTGGCGCTTGTAGCTGGTAAATAACTCGCCGCTCACCAACTCACTCTCGACACGATGCACCTGGCGCGGACCATCTCGATAGGCAATATAGACAAATTCTGCGTCACCACCCGTTGTATCAGGCACCTGCTCGCCGAGCAGCATTTGTTGTGCATTGATTTTGGCAAAAATCGGAAAAGGCTCACTGTCCGATTTTCTATTGGATCGGAATCCCAATGCCAGTTTGATCCATCCGGATGCATCCAGCGTCGCTACATTGCCCTGCAACGCAATACCGCGCCACGGCAGAATAGTATTGTTTGAACCACCCAGTGCGACTGCCATGGCTTCAAGCTTTTTATCGGTTCCGATTCTAAAGCGCGCTTTGGCAAGTCCGGGCATCTCAACCCACCAGTCTTTATCCACCGCTGAAAAGTCCCGATACACACGCACATCACGTAAAGCTTTCGAGCTCTTGCTAATTGGCACCGGGAACTTAAGCTCAGTACCGGCCAGATCGCTTACCGCGGTGAGTTCAACCTTTGCCTTTCTGCCAGCACCGCGCCGGGTAATATCAATATGCAAATCCCAGTCGGACAGTCCTTCAAACTGATCAGTGACAGGAATACCGTAGGACTGCATCAGGCTGGCCAAAGCCACAGGACCACTGACTGATAGCCGGTTGCGTTCTACCCCTCCAATTTTTTCCTGCGTCGCTTTAACATCCAGAGGAATACCCTGATAGCGCACCAGCAGATCATCTACCTCGATACCGGTTCGATTAAATCGCAGTTTTCCTGTGGCAGACTCGAGATCGATACCAAACTTTGCAGCCGCTAACTGAGCGTTATCCAGTATGACTTCTCCGTCTACCGATAATTGATCTCGCAGTTCTTTCTTTAACGGAATCTTGAGGTCTACAGCCAGTCTGGAGACTCCATCGCCGGTGGCATCACCGAGGAACTGGCCTACCTTATTGGCCAGCGGACCGGTTTGCAGAAAGTCGAGCATATCGTCAAGCGGACCTATAGCATCATATTGCAACTCCAGAATCGCCTGTTTAAAGTCTGGTATGTACAATCGTGCATCATTAAATTTGGCCTGCCGCATATTGCCCTGATAAACGCGCGCGCGCATACCAGACGTACTGAAACTGACATTGCCATCCATATTGACCGCAGCAGGCCAATCGGGTCGAAACTTGACCGTTGCATTGGCAAGATCTGATTCTGCATAAAAATGGCCCTGGCCTTTTCTGGGTGCAAAGTTAGCCAGATCGCCTTTAAGTTCTAATCTGCCCCGAACAACGTCCCCGCCTTGAATTGAATTCTGCAGCCAGGCCAATACTTTCGGCTTTATTATTCGGGCCGGGTAGTAATCTTCAATATTTGAAAGGTTCGCATTGATTACATTGGTGTGCAGATTAACCAACTGCCGACCATCAGACGTACCTTGCAAACTGAACACGGTGGAGGTGTTCAAATCAATTGTTGATAGTTTAAGTTCATCACTCACTATACGCCACAACACGCCTGCGTCAGTTGTATTGCTGAGAGCTACTTTAGTAGTGAGGTCGTCGCTCCCGGCAGAGTTAAACCAGTCACTGCTAATCACAAACTTGAGGTCACCATCGACATTGATAGCGGGTAGCGGTTTATCAAAGTATGTTGGTAAAAAGACATTGATGTTCTGATTATCGATGCTTATCCGACCTACGCCGTCGTGAAAATAAATGTGAGTTGATAAGCCACTTACACCGGGTACCGTGTCAAACGGATCCACCGCAAGGTTATCAACATCAGCTACCAACTCAGTCACCGATACACCTTCAGAAAGAAGGATCCCGCCGACCAGCCAGTTTCTGATTTGCCCACTGCGCAGCAGGTCCGCACGGTAAGGTGTCTCCGGCGCAAGGGTACCGTCAATAAATCGGTAAATCGGCTGCAGGGCCGCGAGGTCGATCTCAGGGCCCGACACTCTAAAACGCTTATCACCTGCCGGGTCTCGTTCCACATGCAGATCGAGCCCGTCCAGTGTTACATCCTGATCAAAGCTCGCCATGAATCGATGGAACTTAGCCTGCCACCCTGAATCGGTTCGCACCCATTCCAGATCCATTTCAAGTTGATCGGTAGCAAGCATGGTGCGGGCATTTCCGGAAATCGCGTTAGATGCCGGCTGACTAATTTCTATATCTCGTCCTGCCACCTGTGCCCGGAGCTTGTTAACTCGAGTGCCTTTCCAGTCACCCCACAACTGCAAATCAGTTGTACCACTGTAAGTTTGTAACAGCTCGTTGGTGAACAACGATATCTGGGTAAGATTTAGACCCTGAGCATTGACATAAAATTGTCCCTCCCAGGCACTGATATCGTCGGCCTGGCCGGTGAAATCAAAAGACGCTAACGTATCTTGTCCAATAGCACCAGGTAATGCACTACTCACTCTTATCTGGTGCAATTCATCATCGTTAAACACTCTGATATTGACGTCGTCCACTTCGTAGTCGACACCGCGTTTGCTGTCATGAAGGGTGACATCGCTGTTGAGGATTGCAATTCGCTTCGCATTAAAAAGCCACTCAAGCACACTGGCACTGCGATTATCGTTATTTGCAGCAGTACGGGTAACCACGGATTCTTTAACCGCTGAATCCGGATTCAGCGTAGTACTTATATCACCCGCAGCGTCATTAACTGAGGGTTGCGCGTTCAGACCAAGCATGCTCAATTTGCCACGACCGTCGTAGCTGATTGCAAGGGAAAGATCACTCAACTGCACACTACGTACGCTCAAGTGGCGTTGTAGTAGTATATCTCTGACATTCAATTGCAGATCGATCAACGGCAACTCAAGCAGCGTCTCTGCACCATCTGCGGAATGGATCCGCACATCTTTGAGACTGGCACTGGCATCAAAGCGGT
This sequence comes from uncultured Granulosicoccaceae bacterium, assembly GCA_964593315.1. Classification (GTDB taxonomy): domain Bacteria; phylum Pseudomonadota; class Gammaproteobacteria; order Granulosicoccales; family Granulosicoccaceae. The sequence goes on along the minus strand of CAZQKJ010000186.1, from coordinate 1,594 downwards.
TCCACACCAGATCAATATCACCGATGTCTACCGGGCCACCCAGATACGCGCTGGCAAGAGAGGCGAGTTTGTCGCTGTAGTCCTCACTATAAAAAATTGCCAGCCGAAGGGTAACCGCCAGCAGCGCGATGAGTATCACTAACGCTGCGAACAGATAACAAGTCCACTTACAGGTTTTTGAAATTGCGCTTCGTACCATCGGGTTTGTCAGCTATTCCTGCCACAGTTACAAATGGCGAGTTCTGGTACTTTCAATGTGTAGGGTTCAGGTGTTACAAAGTTCTTCTATTGTACAGCCAGCCGCCTGAATATTGACTGACAAAAGTGCTGCATGTTCAAACAATAACGACATCGTACTGATCGCGGTTATACATTGATTCGGCCTGGAGTCGAATCGGCCTGTCGACAAAGGACTCCAATTCAGCAAAGTAGTCGGACTGTTCATCGAGAAACATTTCCACCACATCAGGGGACGCGACCACTGTCAGTGATTTAACATCAAACTGCCTGACCTGGCGGATAATTTCACGTGAAATTTCGTAACTCACGGTCTCTGCGGTGCGCAACAGGCCGTGACCGCCACAGGTTGGACATTCGGAACACAGGGTCTGCTCGAGGCTCTCGCGGGTTCTTTTTCTGGTCATCTCTACCAGCCCCAACGGAGACACTGTGCAAACCTGTGTCTTGGCGTGATCAAGATCCAGCGCCTTTTCCATCGCACGCATAACCTGGCGCTTGTGCTCTTCAACCGTCATATCGATAAAATCGATAATCACAATGCCGCCCAGATTTCGCAGCCGTAACTGACGACAAATTGCCTGAGCGGCCTCAAGATTAGTTTTGAAAATAGTCTCTTCAAGATTTCGAGTGCCAACATAAGCTCCGGTATTCACGTCGATTGTTGTCATCGACTCAGTTTGATCAAACACCAGGTGACCACCTGACTTTAACTGCACTTTGCGCTCCAGCGCTTTTTGAATTTCATCTTCAACGGCATAAAGATCAAATATCGGTCGTTCACCCGGATAGTGCTCTATACAATCCACAATCTCAGGCAGATAGCGCTTGGCAAAGTCATAAGCAGATTGATACGACTCACGCGAGTCAATTCTAATACGCTCAACCGACACACCCACCAGATCTCTTAACGTGCGTTTTACCAGCGGCAGATCGGCATATACCAATTCTGAAGGTTTAACCTTCTTCATATCCACTTCTATTGACGCCCACAACTTGTTCAAAAAAACTATTTCGCCGGCCAGTATTTCTTCGCTTACACCTTCTGCTGCGGTACGAACGATGTAGCCATGGCTCTTGTCTTCTTCCTGCAGACCTTCAACGATACCGCGCAACCGATCACGTTCCTCTTCGGCTTCAATTTTTGCAGAAACACCGACCGATCTGTCACCAGGCATATATACAAGATACCGAGAAGGTACTGTCAGATTGGTAGTCAGTCGTGCGCCCTTGGTACCCAGTGGATTTTTTATCACCTGCACAATGATCGACTGTCCCTCACGCAGCATCTCGCGAACCGGTCGATAGGACTTTTCGCCGTTGTCATCTATCGACACACCATCGACCAAATCCGATG
>CAZQKJ010000185.1:0-7286 GCA_964593315.1 uncultured Granulosicoccaceae bacterium | reverse complement strand
CGCTGCCATAGTTGATAGCGTTGGTTGGTTATACTATCGGCAAGGCAGGCTTGAAGAGTCAGTCGAAGCGCTTCAAAAAGCTTATGAGATGCTGAAGGATTCAGAGATCGCTGCTCATCTGGGTGAAGTGTTGTGGGTCAGTGGTATGCAAACACAAGCCACCAAGGTTTGGGAAGAGGCACTAAAAGCTACACCGGACCACGATAAATTAAATAACGTGATGAAAAAGTATATTCGTTGAACAGTTTATTTCTTAAGCGTTGTGCTTGCATAGTCACTCTGATCTTGAGTCTGGCCGCGCTTGGCTGTGGCACTAAACAAAGCGCCAGTAAAAGCGAAGAGCAGCCGCTTAGCACGCTGGATATCGAAGCGCGTGAAGCGAAACTCAAGGCATTTAAGCCCTGGCGTGCAAACGGCACCATTGCCCTTGAATCTGAAGCCCAAGGTAAATTCAACGTGTCTTTTGCATGGGATGTTGACGAACAGGGCTATGACATCAAGTTGTTCGGTCCTCTGGGTGTGCAGGTGTATCAGCTGACCCAAACTTCGAACAGTGCCCGACTGGTTAGTCGTAGCGATTCAATCAACGGCATCAACGGTGAACAGCTGCTATCGCAAGCGCTGGGTGTACCTGTCCCTATCAGTGAAATGCAAACATGGGCGGTAGGGTTGCCAGGTGATGCCAGCCAGGTTGAACGTGATCAATCCGGACGGCTCGAGACCATGGAGGTAGAGCAGGGTGGTACAACATGGGATGTAGAGTTTGATCGCTATCGCGTCATGGAAGAACTCGATCTACCAAGAACCGTGCTGATAGAGTCGGATGGCATCTCGATAAAAATGGATTTTAAAAAGTGGGCTCGTGCAGAGGCTGCAGATAACAACCGATTAAGTATACCGGGCGTTGGCACCTGAACACCCGATGCATCGCTCTTATGATACCGCCGGGCGCTCTGCCACCTGTTTAGCGCCTGCCAAACTGAATCTGTTTCTGCATATCACCGGCAGACGCGAAGACGGATATCATCTGCTGCAAACTGTTTTCCAGCTACTCGATTTTGGTGACGAACTTTCCTGTCTGGTCACCCATGATGGTGTCGTCAGAATGGATTCCCCGATGATCGGCGTGCCGGATGACGATAACCTGATCATTCGCGCGGCCAAATTGTTGAAGCATCACTGTAATGTTGAGGCAGGTGCGGTAATAGGCATAGATAAAAAATTGCCGATGGGCGGCGGGCTTGGCGGCGGAAGCTCGGATGCGGCTACCACTTTGTTGGCGCTCAATCGTCTATGGCAAACGGGTTTGAGTCGTGATGATCTTGCGCACCTGGGTTTACAATTGGGTGCCGATGTACCGGTATTTGTGCAAGGTCATACTGCCTGGGCCGAGGGAGTAGGAGAAAAACTTCAACCATTGAGTCTCCCGGAGCGGTGGTTTGTGGTGATTAATCCGGGTGTTCACGTAGTCACAGCCGAATTGTTTTCGCATCCACAATTGACACGTGATTGTGCAGCAATCACAATACGCGGCTTCCACGACGGCGTTGGGTTGTGCAACGTGTTCCAGCCGCTGGTTTGTGAGCTATATCCGCCGGTGAAAGCGGCCCTGAATACACTTTCGCAAATTGCGATTGAGTTGCAAGTGAGGGCCGAGAATGGCGGACAACAGAGCGCACAAATGACTGGCACGGGAGCATGTGTGTTTCTAGGCTGTGAAAGCTGCCGACAGGCACAGAATGTGCTGGCTGCTATGCCCTCGGGCACTGCAGGTTTTGTGGCCCGGGGCATTGATAAATCGATGCTTTGAACGGCCTGAGCGCAGCAACAGACTGACGTTGGTCTGATGGAGCAAGAGTAAAGTTAGATATTGGGGTGTGGCCAAGTGGTTAAGGCACCGGGTTTTGATCCCGGCATCCGTAGGTTCGAATCCTACCACCCCAGCCATCTGACTTTCTAAAACCATTAGCAGGCGGGTATTTGTGTCTGAATCTAACATGATGGTGTTTTCCGGCAATGCGAATAGAGCACTGGCGGAGAAAATCACCAATCAGCTGCGCATCCCGATGGGCAGGGCCTCTGTTACCGAGTTCTCAGACAGCGAGACCGCGGTTGAGATACTGGAAAATGTCCGTGGTCGCGACATCTTTCTCATCCAGACAACCTGCTACCCCACTAATTACAATTTAATGGAAATGCTGATCATGGTGGACGCGTTTCGTCGCGCCTCTGTGGATCGCATTACCGCTGTTATGCCGTACTTTGGATACGCCCGGCAGGATCGTCGTGTGCGCTCAGCTCGTGTTGCGATCTCGGCCAAGCTGGTCGCCAACATGATCACTATCGCGGGGGTTGATCGGGTCCTGACTGTCGATGTTCACGCCGAGCAGATCCAGGGTTTTTTCGATATTCCTGTAGATAACGTTTACGCCTCCCCGGTGTTGCTGGGTGATATCTGGCGGCAGAAACATCCTAATTTAATTGTCGTCTCACCCGATGTGGGTGGTGTAGTGCGTGCCCGTGCTGTGGCCAAACAGCTTGACGACGCCGATCTCGCTATTATTGATAAACGTCGTCCGCAAGCTAATGTGGCTGAGGTGATGCACATTATCGGAGACGTGAAAGACAAGAGTTGTGTCATCATTGACGATATGGTCGACACAGCCGGTACGCTGTGTAAAGCCGCTGAAGCCCTGAAAGCGCACGGCGCAGGCAAGGTGGTGGCCTATGCTACTCACGCTGTACTGTCTGGTGCCGCGATCAAAAATCTCACGGGATCCCATGTGGACGAGCTGGTGGTCACCGATACGATTCCCCTGTCAGAAGAGGCATCACAGTGCGGAAAAATACGCCAGTTATCTGTGGCCAACATGCTGGCTGAGACTATCCGCCGAATTCATGAAGAGGAGTCGGTCAGCTCTATCTACATGGACTGACGTAATCCCGGCCTTGTTTCACCCGCGGGTCACTCTGCATAACCATGGATGTGTCGGTGAAAGATGACGCGCTTGAGTGGACTGCAGTGGCGCTTGTTTTTGGATGGGTACTAGCTATACCACCAATCTTTGATATACTGTTCGGCTGGGGTTGTTTTGGTCGCGAAGCACCCCGGAACTGCTGAACAGCAATCCAATAAATTAACCCAACAGGTATCTCAATGAGCAATGACTTCACATTGAGCGCGGAAGTACGCAGCGATTTTGGTAAGGGTGCGAGCCGCCGACTGCGTAGAAGTAACAAATTTCCGGGCATCATATACGGCGGTGGTGGCAACCCCACGCCGATCTCTCTCGATCACGACGAGATCATTCGCAATCTTCAGAACGAGGCGTTTTTCTCGCACATTCTGACGGTTAATGTCGGCGGCACAGCCGAGCAGTCCATTTTGAAAGACATCCAGCGCCATCCGTACAAGCAGCGAATTCTGCACATTGATTTTCAGCGTGTATTGATGAACGAGGCCATCAGCGTTCGCGTGCCATTGCACTACCTGAATGAAGAAACCTGTGAAGGTGTGAAGGTAGAAGGCGGTGCACTTAACAAGATTGAAAACGATATCGGCATTAGCTGTCTGCCGGCGGATCTGCCTGAGTACATTGAAGTCGATGTTGCCGCACTTAAGCTCGGTGAATCACTGCACTTATCAGATGTGAAGCTACCGGAGGGTGTCACGGGAACTGACTACACTGAAGGTGATGAAGATCACGACCGTGCAATCATCTCGGTATTCCAGCCGCGTGCAGCTGTTGAGGAGACTGATGAAGAAGAGACCACCGACGATTCAGAAGCGCCAGCTGAAGATTCTGGTGAATCTGAAGATTCCGGTGGAGAATCTTAAACAGGCAGCTGGTTGTGTGTGCCTTCAAGCTGATAGTCGGGCTCGGTAATCCGGGTTCAAAATACGAGGAGACCCGCCATAATGCGGGTTTCCTTTTATTGGACGATTTAGCGAGAAGCTTTTCGGCAAACTTTGTAGCGGAAAAGAAATTTCAAGGTGATCTTGCAAGAACAACCATCGGTGGTTGTGATGTGCGGTTGCTTAAGCCAACCACCTTCATGAACCTCAGTGGTGAATCGGTACGTGCTGTAGCCAGTTTTTATCGTATCGAAGCGGAGCAGATTCTGGTCGCGCACGATGAACTCGATATTCCGCCAGGTACTGTCAAATTGAAGCAAGGTGGCGGGCACGGCGGTCATAATGGACTGCGCGATATCATCAACCACATGGGTCGTGACTTCTGGCGGGCACGCCTTGGCATCGGTCATCCGGGTGATGCAAAGAAAGTCGTGTCTTTTGTGTTGCAGCGCGCACCGAAAAGCGAAACAGATTTACTGCAAAACTGTGTAGACGATGTGGTGCGTGAGATGCCAGGTATTGTCAGCGGTGAAATGGAAAAGGCTATGCAGAGCCTGCACACAAAAAAGTAGTACCAACAAACCATCGTTTTTTTGTGGTGCCATAAGTTTTATGGTTGTGTTAAAAAAATAAATCGTTGTTGCACTGTGTGCTGCCTGACGGTAGCGCGCGGAACTTCATATTGAATTCAGGCAGCTGATCATGGGTTTTAAATGCGGCATAGTGGGACTCCCTAATGTGGGTAAGTCAACACTCTTTAATGCACTCACCAAAGCAGAGATAGCGGCGGAAAACTATCCGTTTTGCACTATTGAACCGAATGTCGGGATTGTCCCTGTACCAGACTCACGGCTTGATGCGCTGGCAGTTATTGTCAGTCCAGAAAAAATACTTCCAACCACCATGGAGTTTGTCGATATCGCAGGGCTGGTGGAGGGGGCCTCAAAGGGTGAGGGTCTGGGAAACAAGTTTCTGGCTAATATAAGAGAAACTGATGCCATTGCACATGTGGTGCGGTGTTTCGCTAATGATGATGTCGTGCACGTAGCGGGCAAAGTAGATCCGGTTGCAGATATAGAAGTGATCAATACCGAACTGATGCTTGCGGATATGGAGTCGGCAGAGAAAGCCGTACAGCGAGTTGGCAAGAACGCAAAATCTGGTAACAAGGCGGCCATTGCAGAAAAAGCCCTGATGGAAAAAGTGGTTGCCCACATAGATGCTGGCAACCCGGTTCGCACCATGGAACTCTCGGATAGTGAACAGCAGTTGGTTAAAATGATGCATCTGCTGACGTCCAAGCCTGTCATGTACATTGCAAACGTCGATGAAGAAGGATTTGAGAATAATGACATGCTGCAACGGGTAACCGAATATGCTTCGGCAGAAGGTGCAGGTGTTGTGGCAGTTTGTGCATCGATTGAAGCTGAAATTGCACAGCTTGATGATGACGACAAAGCCGAATTTTTAACTGAACTGGGTCTCGAAGAACCAGGGCTGAACCGTGTTATCAGGGCAGGCTACGACTTGCTCGATCTTCAGACCTTTTTCACCGCCGGTGAGAAAGAAGTGCGCGCGTGGACGGTACGCCAGGGCTCAACCGCCCCGCAGGGTGCCGGTCGTATACACACAGACTTTGAAAAAGGCTTTATTCGCGCTGAAGTGGTCGGTTACGATGACTATATCGAGTTCACTGGTGAGCAGGGTGCAAAGGATGCCGGCAAATGGCGCCTCGAAGGCAAGGAATATCTGATGACCGAGGGTGATGTGGTTCACTTTCGCTTTAACGTCTAATTTACCGGTCTCTGCACGATTCTGGATGCGTGCGCTTGACAGTTAACAGGCAACTATCCAAAATACGAGGTTAACAACAAGGTCATGTAGCTCAGTTGGTTAGAGCACAGCATTCATAATGCTGGGGTCGGTGGTTCAAGTCCACCCATGACCACCAAATTAAGTGATTGAGGCCATTTTCAGATGGCCTTTTTTTATGCCTGCGATTTATATCGGCAATTGCTTGTGGTTCGGGCTGGTTCATAGCACTGATTGATAATGGTTAATTGAGTTGCAACGGGATTGAGTTGCAGTCGATTGAGTCCGACCGTTTTGGTGCAAAGCGCGGTTTTCAACTCACGATACCGGAAAGACAGAGTACTCAGCTCCACTATGGGTTGTGTCTCTGGTTGATCGTTTCAGGTTGATCATTTTAGGTCAGTCACAATAGCCCGCAATTGTTGCGGGCTTTTTTGTTTGCGTGTTCCGGTTCGCGCTTTTGAATACACGAATCTGCCACTGGCTTGGCTCCTGTCCGTAGCCACACTGTTTGCTCTCTTGACGTTTCTCTCAGCGACTCATGACGATCTGGAGTTTTTCACGCTCAGTATCTGATTAGCCGTTGCTTGCTCCCGGTAAGTCTCTGAAAGTGATGGGGTCGTAGCCGAGGTTTGCCGCAAACATGCCCCGGCGATAGCGTCGGAACATCTATTGCTACGGTTAATTTCTGCAGCTAAGAGGTCTCTTGCTGAATTCAGGCTGGCCTTGCGATAGCGCGGCAACCGATGTTCAAGCCTTTTCCCGAGGCTACAGCTTGGTTGTCGGGTTGGCAGCGGTTGATCTGCAGGACACATCGGAATATTGAGCTGTATTGGTGGCAGGTCTGTGTGTGTCGTTGTCACTCATTTAAGTGATCTGTCTCCCAAAGTAATGGAATAACTGGTGTACGCCTCGTGGCCTTGTCTTTAGGACTTTAGTTCTATGGTCTGGCCTGTGCAAAGGGAATTCGTAGTACGGAGTTCGTGATGTAGATGTAGGCAATCCTGGTTTCAGTTGAGTGTTTATAACCGCTGATGATGTTGGTGAGATGCAGCATTGATAGCGCGTACTGTAACCGGATGTATTCAATCTGGCCCTGGATGCTGTGGGTATCTGACTTTTCAGATAGTCCTGTCTGCAGCTTAATGGACTGGCTCAACGTTTTTCACCGCGAGTATAAGGGTGAAATTGATGTGCGGGAGTGGTATGGACCTTAATGACTTAAATTCGAAAATTAAGCACTTTCTGTTTGAGAAAGAGTTCAGTGGTCCCCGTGCCAGTGTGCTCGCTCTATTGTTTATTCCGCTTGTTGCCTATCCGCTGGTACTTACCGAGTATGAAAACACCGCGACTGTCACATCATCGAGTGATCAGTTTGAAAGCAATACTACTAATAACAGCAGCACCATTGCGGTAGTGCCTAATGCCGAAATTGTTATTGTAAAGCAGGTTGTCAATGATGATGGTGGTGCACTAACACTTACAGACTTCACTCTTGCCACAGACGCAGGTGCACTGAACTTTGACTCGGGCACGACGGTGGGTAGCACCACCACATTTACTTCAGAGAAAATCTATGTGGCTCCCGGAACCTATTCGTTTGAAGAGTCTGATGTAG
>CAZQKJ010000184.1:0-7309 GCA_964593315.1 uncultured Granulosicoccaceae bacterium | reverse complement strand
CTACTACTATAGGTAACTCTATGCCCACCACTTGGCTTTCCGACTATGAGCATCAGGGATATCATTTCCCGTTGCGTGTCTTCGACGAAGGTCAGGCGGCAGACTATCGAGCAACGCTCGAAGAAATTGAATCACGTTATCAAGACTCACCCGAGCTTAAAAAACTTGCCATCAGTCAATCAAATTCACTGATTCCGTTTGTTGATGAAATCACTCGGTCAGATACTGTTTTAAGTCAGATTAAAAAAATACTCGGCCCTAACATACTGGTGTGGAACTCAAGCTTCTTTATCAAAGAAGCCCACACCGACGACTTCATCAGCTGGCATCAGGACCTCACCTACTGGGGCCTTACCGACAGCCACGAAGTCACTGCATGGATCGCGTTATCTGAAGCGAGCGTGCAAAGCGGCTGTATGAAGTTTGTCCCAGGCAGCCACTCAGGCAGCATTGTTGAACACCGTGATACATTTGATGAAAACAACTTGTTGTCCCGCGGACAGGAACTCGCCGTAGAGGTAAATGAAGCAGATGCTGTCAATGTTGTTCTGCAACCAGGTGAGATGTCACTGCATCACGGACAGGTTTTTCACAGCTCAAACAACAACCGGTCAGACGATCGTAGAATTGGCCTGGCCATCCGTTACATCACCCCTGATATGAAACAAACCATTGACGAAAAAACCGATGCCAAGCTTGTCGCAGGTGTAGACGGGCATAAAAATTTCAATCTGCGACCCGCACCCAACGGACTACTGAACGCTAAAGATGTAGAAACCGTAAAACGTGATATAACAGTTAAAGAACGATTTTTGATGGCAGGCGTAGAGCAGTAACTCGAATCCGGCCAGGAACTTTTGAAGAGGGACTTTTGAAGTTTCCGCATTTCCAGCATCCCTAAAGTAACCCTACAAAGTATCAGCACATGCAAAAGATTATCATTGGCTTTTTCCTCCTGCTTTCAAACCATGCTTACGGCTGTGAACAGCTAAGTGCTGCGGATTCAGATTTTCCAGAGTCAATTAGCACAGCAGCGAGCACTACTGGCATTACAGAGGCATGGTACGACGCAGGATCAGGTCGCTATCAACACGGCGTGCTGGGCGATGCCATAGAGCCTTCGACACTCAGAATACGCGATCAATCAAACTGTGTTCTGTCTGAAGAGCTCGACTACGATCATGTTTTTGAAGATATAGAAACTCGCTTGGCAAACATAGATGGCCAACCGGGCTCTGAAGTCATTACTATTCGCAGCCACAAGAACAAAGGCGCACAGATCGCGGTATATGGGTTATCCGAAGACAAAGGACTGCATTTGCTTGCATCGACACCGTACATTGGCACTTCCAATCGCTGGCTGGCACCGGTTGGAATTGCAGACTTCAACAACGACGGAGACATGGATATAGCGTTTGTCGATCGACCACACCTGGCAAAAACGCTCAGAGTTTGGAGCTATAGAAACGGTGAACTTGAACAGATAGCCAGTGAGGCAGGCCATAGTAATCACCGAATTGGTGAAGACTTCATATCAGGCGGCATCAACACCTGCACTGATACAGTCTCAATGATCACCGCTGACGCATACTGGCGTCGTGTGTTAAAAACCACACTGGTAGATGGTCAGCTGGTAAGCGAAGATATCGGGCCGTTTGAAAATACAGAAAGCTTGAGCGCCGCCACAAGGTGCCAGTAAAATTTAATAACGCAATCATCAGCAAGCATTGAACATATAGTCACTTAGCAGACTTCATATCAGGCGGCATCAACACCTGCACTGATACAGTCTCAATGATCACCGCTGACGCATACTGGCGTCGTGTGTTAAAAACCACACTGGTAGATGGTCAGCTGGTAAGCGAAGATATCGGGCCGTTTGAAAATACAGAAAGCTTGAGCGCCGCCACAAGGTGCCAGTAAAATTTAATAACGCAATCATCAGCAAGCATTGAACATATAGTCACTTAGCAGATTTTTTGCTGATCATGCGCTCTCGCCACAGCACAAGCAGTCCGGCACCAACAATCAAAAAAACACCGGGAAACAATGACTCAAACGGAGCTTCTCCAAAAAACCACCAGCCTAAAAGAAAGGAAAACGGAATGCCAAAGTATTCGAACGGCGAGAGACTGCCGGGCTCTGCCATTCTATAAGCGGTTATTAAAAGAAATACAGCAGTGCCACCCACGCCTCCCATTGCGATAAACCACAGCCAGTCCTGCAGTTGCAACATTCCAAAAGGTGTAGATTTCACGAGCATAATAATGACTGCTGACACCAAAGCCCCTATCGATGTGTAAATACTGATCAATGAACTCGGAACAGTGTCCGCAAAAAAACGCGAAGACAAACTGACGAGTGCATAGAAAAACGCAGCAGTCACTGGCAATAACGCCACCAGACTAAAGCTATCCCGTCCGGGTTGCATCACCATAACCACACCTATAAATCCCAGTAGCACCGCCGCCCCACGGATCCAGCCGACCGTATGACCCAACAGGGGTATAGAGAGCAGGGTTATAAATAGTGGCCCTGAAAAAGCGAGTGTTGTAGCGGTGGCAAGCGCAAGATAACCCAACGCAGAATAGAAGGTTAATTGCGCGACTATTAACAATACACCTCTACCCAGCGCCAGTTGCCATCGGCCTACACTCAGAGATCGACCATTCTGATGCCAGGACGACGATAACAACAGCAGGATTATATTAGGCACCATTCCAAACAAGTTGCGATACAAAGATATTTGTTCAACCGAATAACGATCTGACATATGCTTGATCAATGCCGCCTGAACATCAAACAGGAATATAGCGGTGATAATAATCAACACTGCTCTATAAAAGCCCGATGTGGTGTTATTAGCAGACACAAAAGTATCCTGTGTCAAGCCAGACGAAAATAACAGGTAATTGCATCCAATCAAATCTCGAGATATGCCTTGGCTGAATGTTACGGCATATTACCGAACGATATTCGTATTACCTGCAAATACCTGGTTATTCCCCATAGCAAATGCGACACCTGTTGAACCAATCATGCCAATCAGGACCACACTGGTTACGAGCCTATCTATGGATGCAGACTCTTACCCATTCTGCTCCACTGTATTCCGTCAGAGTTCATAGAGAACCAGATCTGGCGTGCACGACCTATCACATCTGCTAATGGAACTTGACCAAAAGTTCTGGAGTCGTTACTGGCAGAACGATTATCACCCAATACAAACACGTGTCCGGGCTTCACTGTGACTGAGAAATCTTCTACCGGTTTTGTGATCTGAACCGACCACTCACGATCCTGAAATTTCTCTTCGAATATCCCGGTATCACTTGAACCGGAGTACTCCACGCTGATCTGCTCGCTAATCGGTGTTTTTTCCCGATTGAATGTACTGCCTGTAACACTCAATACTCCCGACTTTGATGTAACTACATCACCCGGTAGCCCAATAATTCGTTTTATATAAACTAGATTACGGCGATTTGGAAAAACAAACACTGCAACATCACCGCGCTGAAGCGCTTTTCTGCAGTTGGGACAGTTGTACCTTTTATCGGTGAAGATAAAATCCCCGGGCTGTACAGTCGGCGCCATACTATTACTGGGTATGCGAAACGGTTGAACGACATTACTGCGCACATAATCGAATAAAAATGGCAGAACAATAAGATTGCAAAGCAAAAACACTATTACGTACAAACCACTGGTCTGCCAGGGCTTGGGTCTGTAACCGCTTAGCCTTTTGGCATCTCGCCAGGCATCAGCAATACCCCACACCCAGACACCCAAGGTTATTACGAGACTGATCGCAAGCATCACCACCATGAAGCGAGCTGGTAGATAAAGCGCTATCAGGGCCACCAAAGGTATCGCTACAATATTGAAGACAATAAAAAACCAGATCGCACGATTAATCCTGCCATTGTAAAGCTGCCCGAAACCAGGCAGTGCCATTGACATCATGGCTGCAATGATGGGCAGTCTTCGTGTAACACCTGCACTGTCTTGTATTTTATCTGTACTCATTATTTATCTCTCCTCTAACCTGCAGTTGATACAACCCACAAGGTAAATATGTATCTCACTACCTGCAATGTACCCACAGCACTACCGGCAATAAGCCCCAACCATTGCCACCATTGCATCTGGGTTGCAACCGCAGGCGCCGGATCAACACCTTCAAACTTAGAACGTTGTTCATCCCGTGCAGCGCAAGCTATGTTTTGCATCACCGTATCGCGAAAATCAGCTGGTACGTCAACCAACCCTTCTCGCAACAGGTGCTCTGTACTTTCATTCAAATCATTCATCTTCTAAATCCAGTCTCTCCAGCGCTTTCGATAAGCGTGCACGAGCTCGTGACAATCGGGTTCTTAATGCCCCCTCGCTGCACTGCAGAAACACTGAGGTATTTTGAATATCGGGTGTGTAACACGCGGCAATCACTTCACGATCTTCTACAGATAAGGTGCTCAATGCCCGGCGCAGCCTGACAACCGACTGATGTTGAACGTATTGATTGGCGGGATCTTCCGAACTGCCCGACTGAAAAAGTGTTTCTACTTCGATCTCTTCAGCTAACGGAATGTTTTTACGTGCCATCGAGTTCAGAGCACAGTTTCTGGCAATGGTGAAAAGCCAGGTGGATACGGCCGCCTTGTCCGGATCATACGCAGCACGGTTTTTCCAGGCGCGTAAAAACGTCTCCTGCGCCATCTCCTCACAAAGCGACTGACTAAGGCCCATGCGGCTCAGGAATCCGAAAAGAGAGTGCTGATAGCGTGTTACCAGCTCACCAAAAGCGACGGGGTCACCGCTCAGGTATTCAGGCTCACTATGGGGATTATCAGAACTCATACCCTCTTATACTGAGGATGATTGATTGTGTTACAACTGAAAAACAGACGCGTTTCACAATCGTGAGCCAGGAGCCAGTTTGCTCTTGCTGCGACACATAACTACGAGCAGCAACATGCAAAATTCTCACGACCCGGGATTAGGTTCGATTGCAGCCACCGTGGATAACTACTTAGCCTGGTGGTATTAACAGAAACAACCACCAGCTAGTGCCCATCCTGAAACAGGGATGGGCACTAGCTATCCCATGTTTCATAGTTTTTTTGCATATAAGCAACTCCGGCCTCAACAATCTCTTTCAAAGCATCGAGATCAATATCTTTAAGCTTATTGATATACAGACAGGACTTACCAAGCTTGTGTTTACCGAGGCGTTTTAAAGGCTCACCCAGATCTTGATAGCCTGGCATTATATAGAATACCAGGCTGGATTTTCTGGGCGCAAAACCTGTGATCATGTATTCGCCTTCGCGGCCTGAATCGTATTTGTAGGCATAACGGCCATAGCCGATGATAGTCGGCCCCCACATTTTGGCCTCCATACCGGTGACATCGGTAAACCATTCAAGTAGGTACTCGGCATCTGCACGCCTGATATCGTGTTCTACAGTGGCTATATAATCTGCAGGACTGACATTAGTCTGTGTGGTTTTCATTTCTGCTTTAGCCAACACACTGCCCTCATATCGATACGCTATATCACCATCCAAAAACGAGCCACAAAAGACACTAAGTTACCTAACTAGCACCCGTCCAGGCACAGCCATCGTCACACACATCTTCAAGTTTTTTTAAGTAATCCGCGTGTGCCGCCACTGCCTCGGTATCAGCTTGTACCACACGCAGCGGGGCATGTTTACCTGGATCGAACATGGGCCCACTATACTGCGAGGCACTGCTGTCACTACCACCTGCGTCAAACCCGAGAGATGACTGCCCACCCGTCATACCCAGGTATACTTCTGCGAGAATTTCCGCATCAAGCAAAGCGCCGTGTAACTTGCGACGTGAGTTATCAATGCCTATACGTTTGCAGAGGGCATCAAGGTTATTGCGTTGTCCCGGATACTGCTTACGGGCAATCGCCAAAGAATCAACAACACCCGAACAGATGATGTCCATGCGCGTGTTGGCTTTACAAAGCCGCAGTTCGTGATCCAGAAAAGCAACATCAAATGCCGCGTTGTGAATGACTACCTCTGCTCCCTCAACAAAATTCAAAAATTCGTCCGCTACCTCATCAAAACGAGGCTTATCAGCAAGGAAGTCTTCGGTGATCCCGTGCACTTCAAGCGCGCCCGCATCGATCGCACGATCAGGCTGAATATACTGATGATATTGCCCACCTGTGAGACGTCGATTGTCAATTTCTACAGCGCCAATCTCAATAATCCGATGGCCTTCGGCAACCTCCAGACCGGTGGTTTCAGTATCAAGCACCACGATACGAGATGACATAAAAATTAGTCCTGACGAGAGATGTGAACTGGTCTGATTTTATTGGTAACTAATCAAACAAACGGGATGAACATCGTATCTTGTACGCGTGCAACTAAAGATCTGCGCATTGACTAGAAACTATCCGCCTATCTATCTTACTACAGTAGCCTATAACAACGCAGTTACGACTGCTTGTCAGTATCGCCTTCACGATTAGCCGCAGTCCTTCCAGATCGTTGTGCAAATGCACCCGTTACCAACCGGCCTCGGGGTTTTAGCCACTGTTGCCGCGCCATGGTCATAGGGATGGTTTGTTTGCGTGCATGGATAAGATACACACCACCGGCAAAACCAAAAAACCTCTGGGCTTTTTCCAGTACCTTTGTTTTTCTCAGCAGGCCCGGCCTGTTCAAAGGGGGTCGTAGAAATACGGTTTCAGTACTCACAATACGAAAGCCGAGTACAGACAGCCAATCCTGAACGCGCGCTCGAGAAAAACTCCTACCATTCCATGGTACCCAACGACCAAAAAAACGGCGCAGGCCAAAACTGCTGTAGGGATTGAAACCCATCACCAGCAGGTGACCGTCATCATTGAGAATTCTGTCAGCTTCACGCAACGCCGCATGCGGACTTTCACAGAACTCGAGGGCGTGCGGATAAAAAACCATGTTGACGCAATCAGAACTGATGGGAAGATTTTCAATATCAGCCGAAATGTGCGATCCGGATTCATTGGCAAAGCTGTCTATGACCACACGACGATGCAGACCAGCGCTGCCGAGCAATTCTCGCCCTGGAGCAATTTGCCCGACCTGCACCGCCTGGTATCCAAAAATGCCCGCTAGAATTTCATCGCATTTATCTGCCACGGTATCCAACACGGCGTTACCGAGCGAGGTCTGATACCAATCGCGCAATGCGGGCTGCGCTTCACGCCATCCGGGAGAATTTTTGGTGAATTTTTGCATATACCTAATATACTCTCTCTTGTAATGAAAAACCGCAC
>CAZQKJ010000183.1:0-7311 GCA_964593315.1 uncultured Granulosicoccaceae bacterium | reverse complement strand
ACATTATTGGATCTGATTTGTGAAATCGCTGCGCGAGCCTCAGTCAGTCCTTCCTTGGCAGCGTCCTCAGCACGATTAAGCTCTTCTTCCAGTTCGCTGTCAGAAGCTTTGTGACGTATCTTTCGAACCACTCGAATTTGGGTCAATACTGCCATCATTGTATGCGATAACGTGTCATGCATATCGCGGGCAAAACGTAAGCGTTGTTGAGTCAGTGCGACCTCACGCGACTCAGCGGACAGCCTTTCAATGACTCTGGTGCGATCTTCAACACGTTGGTCAAGTTCAGCATTCAGTGCATTAAGGGTGCGTTTTTCATTTTCGAAATTTTCGATCGAGGTGGCGAGCACCGTACGGATCCGACTGACTTCATTCACACCTCTCGCAGGTCTGATATGTGTACTTTCACCATTAGCAACCGATACAGCATCGCTATAAAGATTACGCAATTTAGTCGTAAGCTCGCTAACTGCAAAAACGATAAATAAGGCCGCCAGTGAAGCAGCTGCCCCAACAATAAGAAATACAGACTCCTGTGGTGCCAATGCATCTGAAACCAGAGCGCTACTGTCACGACGAAACGCTACCGTCCAATCGAGGTCGCGAGGGTTATCACCCGCTGTGCTGGCGACACCCACTAGGTACTTACCCTGCTCGCTCAGATTGTAAGTATCAGCGATTGGCAGACCCAGTAATTCGTCAGGCCCTTTGATCACAGTACCATCGTTCAATGCCATGATGACTTGAATGACGGATTCAGCGTTATCAAGATGATCTGAATAGGGAACCTCGATCTCCTGAATCCAGCTCCACGGCAGTTGTGCAGTCAGAAGGGCTGTAGCATCACCATTCTGTACAGTCACCTGTGCCGTGAGCGCCACATAGTCTTCTTCACCATGCTTTGTACCGTGGCTGGCAGGTCCCAGGGATTTTGATATCGTCAATTCGCTATCGGTGTTGGTACCAGTCCCGACATAGGCCCCGACATAGGGATTAGCCAGTGCATTAAACAGCCATGACTGTTGCGATACATCAGCACCTATAGATTCCTCATCAACTGCGTCTATCACTACCCCCTGGTTATCTACCAGACCAATAAAGCTGAACTCCGGGTGTACACTGTGAAGCGCATGCAGTGCAGATCTGCGATCCGAGGGTCTATCCATCATGCCCGCAAGCTGAACTGCCACCAGTGCAACCGCTGCGTGCCGGCTTTCCAGACTAGCCTCTACGTCATGATGATAATGATCTGCGTACTGTTGCAGTGAGCCTTGCGTTGATTGATAAACAAAGTCTTTAGTGGCGCTTGCAACCAGCCAGGCACAAATGATTGCGGCAACAGCTATGATGGCGAAAACCGCCCAGCCGATGCTCGCACCCAAATGCCTACGAGGGTCAAGGTTTTCTAACACACCCCACGTACCTTTCAAGTTCTATCCTGTAGAACAGTATACGGGAGGCTCAGTGGCTACGCAGCGGTATCTACGCCAACGAGCGAAAGCGGCAACTCATCCGACATGCACAAGCGCTGGTACGGGCACTCAGCCCCTGATCGCTGCGGATAAAAATGGCCCTGTGACTCGAAAGTAGCCCGACTTTCGATCAAGTTCATCTGCGATCGAGGTTTCTGTATCAGGTTGTATGTTGAGGACTCGTCCGTCCTTATGTTCGAAGGAAATAAATCCATCGCTCGCTACCTGAATACGCTCCGCAGCTGTGAGGGTTGATCCGGCGCTTAGCAGTTGCCCGAACTGGTTGGACACCTCGCCGCGGACGAAGGTTATCGTTCCCACCGATTCGCCGCGCAACTCAGATATCAGCATGGGAGAAACCACTCCACACACACTGCACCGCACCGAGTGAGCGGATACCAGACTGGCGTCATCGGGTTCATAGTACCCGGCATAAAACTCAGAGGAGGACTGCATGGCACCGACTGCAATGCCGAGCATTATCAGCTGAATCATGATCAGCGTTGTTACAACTTTTTTCACGGTGTTTGCCCGTTTAGCTTTTTGGTGGATCATCCATGCACGCGATTTTCGCAGGTGCAATACTCTACTTTGCACCCGGCGAATAACAGTGCATGAAGTCATTCAGTGGTCACTGGTTTCACACCTCTGTGTGGTGCTGCCCATCCTGACAGTGTCGACCGGCACCGTTAATTCACTGTACATACACCCCGGCATGGAGAAACTGATCAGATTTCTTCAGGCAGCGCATTAAACCGAGTATGAGGGCCGGCTAAAAATCCACACACCAACAGTTACCTACAGCACTGGTACACCAGTTACTTTATTAATAATATGTGCACCCTTAAGCGCAGTTACGCACTGTTGCTTTTGCCCCTACTGCATGACGGAGCTCCACGAGTGCCACAGACCCAGCCTAATGCGCACAACATAGATGACCGGAAGCGCCCTATTCGTCTGATGGTCGCCGATGATCAACCGGTGATTCTGCGCGGCCTTTCGATGATTCTGAACGCCGAAGATGATATCGAGGTTGTCGCGCAGGCCAAAGACGGTTTGGAGGCAGAGCAACTAGCGCTGAAAACAAAGCCCGATGTCATCGTGATGGATTTGAACATGCCAAAGCAGAGTGGCGTGGTGGCAACTCGCAATATCCATAGCGTACATCCTGAAATCAGCATTATTGTGCTTACCACCTTCGACGACGATGAGTCTGTCTTCCAGGCAGTGCGTGCCGGTGCACTGTCTTATCTGTTAAAAGACGTTTCTGAGGATGAAATAGTAGAAACCGTACGCGCCGTACAAAACGGAGAAACCTACCTATCTCCCAGAATAGCTCGCAAGGTGATGGAGCAGTTCCGGGCTGACAAACTGATAGCAACCAAAACTCAATCCGCTAAACACTCGACACCTGAAGAGCCAGTTACCGAGAACGAAAACACTTCGGCAGGCAATCCGACTGAAGACCTCAGACAACTCACCGCCAAAGAACAGCAAATACTCGAGCTTATTGCTCAGGGCTTAAGCAATAAACAAATCGGTGAAAATGTATTCCTGGCCGAGGGTACGGTGAAAAACTATGTCAGCCGTATCATGGCAAAGCTACATGCTCGCAGCCGCACAGAGCTCGCTGTGCATGCCGTGACTCATCGCAACGGCGGACGGTAATCCGTAAAAAACTCTGAACTCCATACAGCAACTGCGCTTACACAAACCTGACAAAAGGTACACAGCTGTTAAAAACCATTGACCGAGCGGTTTACGGCTCCATTACTTCATGTTGGATAGCGACAAAATTCACTGTGTCTCCGGCTGCATCATTAACTGGCGACACCGTCAGCTCATTCCAGAATTCTGTTCCGTCCTTACGATAATTTTTTAGCGTCACCGTCACAGGTTCTCGCTTATCAATCGCATTGCGTATTTTAGCGACGGCTGCCGGATCTGTATCAGGGCCTTGTAAAAAGCGACAATTTCGACCGATGACTTCTTCATTGGTATAGCCAGTCAAATTCTCCAGCGCTTTGTTTGCGTAAGTGATCGGATTATCTTCCTGATACGGATCAGTAATTAACACGCTGTGCAATAGAGAGTGATTCACTACATAGTCAATCGACTTGAGCCTTGAGTAATAGCGTTCATTGAAAAGATCGGTGACCACCGATGCAAGCCGGGACAAGCCGTTTCGTTGATACCGATTGAGCTTGCGCGGTTTGTCGTCGATGACACAGAGTGTACCGAGTGCATAGCCATCCGGAGTCACCAGCGGCTTGCCCGCGTAAAACCGGATATAAGGCTCACCGGTGACCAGCGGGTTATCGACAAATCGGCTGTCCTTACTGCAATCCTCAATCTCCATCAGAGCATCGGGATGCTCCATGGCATGAGTGCAAAATGCGATGTCGCGCCCCGTCTCGGAGACTTTCATACCGACACTGGACTTGAACCACTGACGACCGGAATCAATCAGACTGACCAGTGCAATTGGCGTTTCGCACATGTCTGCTACCGCGCGAGTGATACCATCGAGTATGTCATCGGAAGGAGAATCAAGTATCTCGTAGCGTTCGAGCGCTGCAAGCCGTGACGGTTCTCCGGGGGATGGAGGGATAACTTTCATAACGATAAAACCTGCCTGGTTGGCAACTGCTCTTAAAACCTACTGTATTCTGGCCCAGGATACTATCCGTGAACAGCCTCAAAAGTCACCGATTGACCCTGGCAAATAACGTTAAATGACTTTAGTCATTAATCAAGCGGTGGTGCATCTGATGTTCGTAGCTACTTGGATCACAAACACAATACAATATTCCCTACTAATTCACGACCTTACCTCAATGGCCACCACATGGCGATATACCCGCCGGGACGGATTTCAGTTGCGCCCGGTTACTTCCCACCCCTGAGCCCGATCAAGTTACCAAAGGGGTCTTCCATCTGACACATGACCTGGCCGTCCTCAATTGCCATTGGCCCCCGGTAAAGGGTTGCCCCGATTCCAAGCAACTGTGTCATTTGCATTTCTACCGATTCAGTCCACCAGTAAAGCACTGTGCCACATTTGCCAGCACTCATACCGGCACTCACTTTATCATCAGCCTGCACTATTTCGATACAAAAGGATTCAAGCTGCAGAACAACAAAACCATCCTCATCAACCGGTCTGGCTCGCGCCTCGGGGAAAGCGTTCTGATACCACTGTAAGCCCAGGGCAATATCCGGCACGTGCACGAGCACAGCTACAGGGCGCACAATGACTCCTTGATGGTCGAACCGCCATCTTTTTAAATGGTTACCAGTCTCGGCTTATGTCTCATTTTATTCCTTAAAGGAACCTCTGACACGCAGACACTAGCCCGGGCAATCACTGCGGTCAATTGAGAAGGAACTCACCACCGATCCATGCTCAACACCGCTAAAGCCAAAACGCACGACCGGACGCCCCCCAATACTAAAGCCGGATGTCCACCACCACGAACCCGGCAAGACCGTCTTCGGCTGCCCGACAAGGCGTCGCACATCGGACAGAGCCATGCCTATCACTACACTGTCTTCGATTCTTTGTGCTGCCGTCACGCAATCCGGTGACTCCGCGGAGTAGTCAATCTCCGGACTGATTTCACCTACCGGGAGTGATTCTACTTTTTCACGCTCGGGTAATGAATCGGGCAGTGAAAAAGTGCAACCTGCGATGAACACAGCAAGCAGACACAACGCTGGTAATTTTACCGGATATAGAATTTTCGCCACAATTGCCTTAGCCACCTGGTATTTTCTGTTCCAGCGGACATTTTAGCGCGTCAGGAGCCGGGCAGGATGACTTTTAGCGAAGAGTGCTGACACACACAGAATCTGTTCAATGACCCGGCATGGCAAGTGGAGGCGTTCCCGAGGCCTGCAACAACGCTGCCTGGTGCTTTGACGAGTCATAGGCCTTGACCGCAATAAGCCCGGCTCGGGCATGATTTATGCGCCTCAACACCGTTGATCACTTTGCTCAGATACTATGGCCTCCAGAATACTCCCTGTTGTGACAAAACTCGCCGGCTCAATCGGACTGGCACTGGCACTGTCAGCCTGTACAGACACTGCACCCACCCTACCCAAAGACTTCCCCAATACCACCACTGACGAAGCAGCAATTCGAGATGCTGATGAACGCCCTAATATCATCGTGGTATTCACAGACGATCAGGGCTATGCCGATC
Source organism: uncultured Granulosicoccaceae bacterium (assembly GCA_964593315.1). Taxonomy (GTDB): domain Bacteria; phylum Pseudomonadota; class Gammaproteobacteria; order Granulosicoccales; family Granulosicoccaceae. The sequence goes on along the minus strand of CAZQKJ010000183.1, from coordinate 1,631 downwards.
TTGGTGCACAGGGCATCCTGGGCGATGTGGTAACACCTCACATCGATCAACTGGCAGCCGATGGCACCCGGATGACGGCAGGCTACGTCACGGCACCTCAATGCACTCCATCACGAGCTGGCCTGATGACTGGAAGATACCAACAACGCTTTGGACTGGATGACAACCGCTTCACACCGATGAATCTGGATGAAACGACCATGGCCGACAGACTCCAGGAGTCTGGCTATACGACTGGCATGGTCGGTAAGTGGCATCTTGAAATTGATCAAAACTCACAGGGTTTTGACAATGACAATGTCACGCTTGCCGAACGCATGCCCTACTTCCCCGATCAACGCGGTTTCGATGATGTGTACTTCGGCTACCGCAATACCTGGTGGATAAACTACGACTTCAACGGCAACTCTCTGCCATCGAGTTATCAGCGCAACGAAAACTACCGTCTTGATGTAGCAACAGATGCAAGTATCGCCTTCATAGAAAAGAACAAAGACGATCCGTTTTTTCTATACCTGAGTTACTACGGGCCACACGTACCACTGGAAGCACCCGACCGATACCTCTCGCGATTTAGTAGCGTGCCGGAGACTCGCCGTCAACATGGCCTTGCCATGATGTCTGCGATTGACGACGGTGTCGGTCGTCTGCGCGAAAGGCTGGCAGCTAATCAACTCGACGATAACACCATAATCTTTTTTATCAGTGATAACGGCGCACCATTAGGCATCAACCGGCTTGATCTGCCAGTGACTAACAATGCCGGTGCATGGGATGGGTCACTGAACGATCCACTGACTGGTGAAAAAGGCATGCTTTCCGAGGGCGGTATCCGTGTGCCTTACATCGTTAGCTGGCCTGGTACAATACCGGCCGGTGTCGTATCCGATACACCGGTCACTACGCTAGACGTTGCCTCTACCAGTCTTGCCGCTGCAGGTGTTGATATTCCACCCGAGCTCGACGGTGACAACCTGCTACCAGAACTAACCGGTGAGTCAGTTCTTGAAGAACGCAGTTTATTCTGGCGCTTCTGGTCACAGTCTGCCATTCGCAAAGGACCGTGGAAATATCTCAAAGCTGGCGCAGATCACGAGTTCCTGTTTAATATGGATAACTCGATAGTGGAGACGGAAAATCTTTTATCAGATTTTCCAGAAGTAGCAGCAGAACTTAGAGCGGAACTTGACGAGTGGGCTGGTGATCTGTACCGACCGGGGATTCCTGACAACACGCTCAACAATCAGGAACAAGACTGGTACGGTCACTACTTTACAGCAGCGACTGAACAATAAGTACGACAAGATAAACAGTCAGCCGGATAGCCTAACGCCGCACTGCCTCTGCACCGGCTTACTCAAACCTGTACGTATGCGCTGATTGGTTTATCAGGCTTTGCATAGTGCCCAAATGTTCATAGGCCCTACTGCTTAGCCAAAGAGGCACTACCCCCAACCTGAGATTTTGCCATCGCAATACTGTTAACCAATGACACTCCACTGAGCAACAAGTGTTTTGAAACATCGTCGTTGTTGTCTGTGAATCCCGCTACCGTCATCAGTTTTATTGCAAACGCAAGCAGAGCCGTTTCACTGTGAGTATCAACATAGTCTTTCGTAGCACGTTCGCTG
>CAZQKJ010000182.1:0-7334 GCA_964593315.1 uncultured Granulosicoccaceae bacterium | reverse complement strand
TTACACCGGGAGCAACTTCACAGACTCATTATTGCTATGGGTGTCTATGTAATTGCTATCCGTCGTGCTGCACCAAACACATTCATGTCATTTTCCGTTGCACTGACAGCAGCTGCCACCGAAGGAGAAGCAGTGCGTCTGGGTTACGACGCCATGAACATCGGTGCCGATGGCATTATGTGTCAGTGGAGTCCGGCGCTTATACGCGCAGCAACCGATGCGGCATACCTGTACAGAACCGGTAGCGTATAAGGCTCGTCAACTCAGCCGTTCACGCATACGTTGACGCATCCGTTCCTGTGCCTCCGTTGAGCCATCATGGAACGTACCGAACAACTGATCCATCGGTGCGATCGTTCCACCGTAATTACATTCAAAATATTTGTGGTGGAGAAAATGAAAGTAGCTATTGCTCTCAATGCCAACGTCATCTTTCAACAGAATCTTCTCAAAGCCTGTATGGCTCATCGCGGCGTTGAAAACTGCAAACTGAAGCTGGTAGAGGGCATTTAGCGGGTGCAATGCCAGTAACCATTGTACGCACACGGTTGAAAAGTAGATCGTCAACTCAATCGGGTGCATCGCGAGCCCCGAGAAGGGCCCCACTTCGATGTTGGCATGGTGAATACGGTGCACCGACTTATACAGCGGCTTGCAATGCAGCAAACGGTGTGAAAAGTAGAAATGAGTAGAGTGAATTACCGGTATGAAAAGCAAAAGTACGACAAACCAAATCCAGAAACCTGCCGATTTATCGCTAAACGGCAAGAAGCCGAGGAAATCGTTGGCGAACAACCAATAGGTTAAAACTTCATAAACAGTGACAATGGGTACAGCGTAACAGAGTGTGCGAAACATGTTGTCTTGAACCTGATCGCCAAAAAGAAAGCGCTTGCTTTTTGCAAATGGCCGGCTCGAAAACTGAAGTTTATCACCCTGTTTTTTGAAGGTATAAAGGTAAACATGCAGTCCGCCAAAGTAGGCGAGTGTCAGACACAGATTGCGCACCAGCAGCAAAGCAATCCACCAAAGCTCTAACGATTTCATCTGCGCAAGGTCTGGTGTCAGAAACAACCATGTAGCGATAGAGATTAACAGTACCAGCGCATTCAACGGCCACAGATAGCCCGGAAAACCCACGAACCATTTTGCGACTATGCGCGGGCGTGGTGGCCAGGCATAGATCGGTGGCAATTTAATTAGTGCGTCGGGTCGCCAATCTACCTTTAGTGTCGCGTTTACTTACGCTTTGCTCTGTCATCAATCAATTTCTCGTTATAAGGTACGCGCTAGGGTATTTTCGTATTTATTGATTTGTCTATTCAAGTATTCTACAACAGCACACTCAACGATGGATCAGCGCAGTATTTGCCTGATCAGGCCCGGATCATCGATTTCTTTGTCGCGCGCGAGTGTCAGGCATTTCGATATAACTTCAGCGGTACGTGGATCATCATCAGCAAAGGGTAAAAATAGCCTGCCACGATGTTGACTGTGCACTGGCACCAGACACACCGCACCACCTGGTAATTTATGCACTACACCGCTACCTAAATGAATTGAGTATTCGGCAAGTTCGCCTTTGATAATGGCACGATCTGTTTTAAAACTGACATTTTTTATCTTTAACAACTGACAGGTTTCTTTTAGCAGCGTCGTTCTCATTTCTATAGTTGAGGCACTTGCTTCCGGATCAACCTCTCCAACGTGAGCTACACTTACAACCAGGTCAATATCTCGCATGACCTCACTGAACAAAACAGCAGATACATCGGTTAGCTTGCTGGACTTATACGTGCCATGTTTTACAAATCTGATCTTGTCGAGCGTTAAGCCCTCTACTCGCAAAGGCGTGTCATAACCATGGTCGATTTCTACCTCTACATTAATTTCTTCGTGGTAAATTACTTTCCAGATGTTGTCGCTTTCGTCCAGTGACCAGCCTCGTGTTCCCCAAAGTGCAAACGCCTGATTTCTGTTCACCTGATAGCCAGCATACCGATTAGAATGATCCTTGTCTTTTTTCTCCTGTGGAGTTATTGGGTAGAGTTCTCTAAAAACCTGCTTAAATGGCTGGTGAATTTTTTTATCAAAACAATAGCGTTGCCACTTAGGCCAGTCTTTATTTTTCAAAAGATCGTATGGATGAGAAATTCTTAAAGCATCATCTTTTCGTACCGTAGTCACAGATCCACCATGATCTCTAAGCGCTTTGCCTTTTCTGCATGGAAAACCCAAGCCTCGTTCACTAACCAGAACCAGTCTTTGCAACTGTGGCCACAGCAGAGCGTGATCGGCAAGTTGATTGAGTTCTGATCCGGTGATCTGATCACATCGACACATCAATTCTTCAAGACTGTGCTTGATTCGGACAGCCTGTTGTTTAGCTAACTTGTGTCTCTCCACCAGCGCGCTGATCTTTTTATCTTTTGCCGCAGTACGAGGCAGTGCTTTGAGTTTTTTGTCGTCCCGATGGATAGTCAGTACCGGCAAGGCCTGATCGTCGAGAGTCAGGGTCACGGTAATATCTGCCTGCTTGACACTCACTGGTCCATCGGCAAGATCTTTAGTTGCTTCAGCTTCAAGCGCCCACTGCAAACGGAAGGGATCCGGATACCCCGCTGTTGAGGCAAGATTCTGAAAACCAATCTCCACCGAGCGCATGGCCTCCGGACGAGACATTGAACTTAGATTACTCGCATACTTTTTGTAATCCTGTAGTGCTTCATATCGATTTTTCAGATCCCTCTGCTGTGCGGTACCTTTGGCAAGTGGCATCAGGCCGAGCAATCTGACATTCTCTTTTAAGTGACGTTTTGTGATACCTTCAAGCAGAGCTTTTTTCGAATACTTGCCCAGTAATACATCAGCTACCATTTGTGCACGTTTTGCCTGAGGGGCACTGGAGGCATACTTAGCGGCATTGGCAATCTCAATCCAGCGCTTTGCGCTTACCTGATCATAAGCGGCGCGAAACCAGCTAACGTCAATGGCACCATCAAGACGTTCCTGTGCAGTGAAGGGTGTTCTCTCACGCACCATTTTCCCCCACCGACTCAGCTTTTTGGTTTCGTCTTTTTTATTTTTTTGTTTAATCTCTTCATCTGAAGTCAACGCATCATCCAGTCCGCTTACGTACTTCATATGTGCCATAAACCAGTACATCGCTTCTATAAACCCGTTCCAGCCAAGAACATGGGCAACATGATCGCGCCACTGTGGTGCATAGAATGCAAGTTGCAGCAGTCTTTCCTGTGTGAATTGCCCTGACTTGAAAGATGCTTTTACTGCTTTCGAAAATGCAGCTGGCGTGTCTGTGTCGGAAGGATAGACTCTGCCAATTAAATGGGTAAACGTTGCAGCCCGATTATCGGGACCACCCTGCAGCACAAAACCAGCCTTGTCGAGACCCGCCAATAATCGAATTAGTTTATCCATACCGGTGAAGTGTTTAACACTCATCATGGCATTAGTGGAAAGCGTATCGGATTCGCCTCTGGCTATCTCTATCTCAAACAGACGATTGATGACGGTTTGAATAATTTTTGCAATCTCGGACGTTGTAACGTATTCCTTCAAATCATCGTTTCTGGGTTCCCGCTCGGTCAATTCGGTAAGATCACTGAACGCAAATTTGTCGTTTCGCGTGCGCGGACCAATCAATTGATCGTAGATATCCGCTTCATTAACCCATCCATGTTGATATGCGGCCGCGAAGTAAACGTCTCCAGAACGATTGCGTGATGCGTTCGGCACAGGCCTGTCTTGCCAGCACAGTAGCTGCCAGGCACGATGACGAGTTTCCAGCCTTTTTTTGTTGCTACAATTTTGACCATACCCGAACGCCTCACGGGTCCATCTCCACAAACTCAATCCCAGGAGCCCGCGGAAATCCGGTGAAGAATTCTGCGAGTCAGTGTCATCCAAGGGATTGCAAAGTGCGTCAATCTCAGATTCAGGTACCATGGCATACCCGGTTTCTGCCACCTGGAGAGAAAACCGATCTGCGTTTTCCGATGGATTCAAATACAAACACCAATCTAATAATGTATTAACGACATTGCGATACCTAAGCTTTGGTGGTGCCTTTTTTCCTATTAAGTAGTCCACCAGTTCCTGGTGAGCAGTACTTTTTTTGCCAAACTGTTGTAACCTGTCTAGCTCTCTGTCTCCAATTTCAGAGATCCAGTTTGCTGCCCGAAGCAGATGGAAGTTGTCAGAGTCTGTGTTCTTTTTGTCCAGCGACCGATACCAGTCGCACAATAAATCCAGCAGCGCAGATATCTCTTTCTTTGATTTTTCTGCATCTTTGCCAAGCGCCAGTGGAAAACCGAGTCTTGTTTCTGCCAGCAAGTGTGTTTGAATCTCATTGTCATAACGGGTCGAGTAGGACACCTCCAAATCTCGGTGTAAATGTACAAATTCATCCAGAGATTTCACCAGATTAATGGCAGCCGGCGTAATCGCTTTAACTTTATGTTTTTCCGGGGCCGTAACAGGTGACAGACCGGCCGGGTCGATCAACCCGAGGCAGTTGTCGAAACTGAGTTCATCATCTTTGCTGTCCAGCACAGCCTGTAACTGCACCTGCTCCATTTTCGTTATCGTTTTACGTTGCTTTTTATAGGAAGCCGCTAGTGTTTGACACTGTTGTGTGCCACGACCCGACTCGCTCAGCTCTCTTAGCAGCTCTAATCCCGCGAGCCTCTGATTTTTATTTTTAGACGTGAGCAGTGTGTCGGCTGCAGTCAGCACCCGTGAATCGGTTGAATTCATCAAAATTTCTATCACACCAGCACGCAACTCAGCAGCTGTACGGGTTAGATAATCTGACAAGGTTTTTATCTCATTTACAGTCGGCACAAACTTTTTTTCTGTCAAAGACTTTATTGCGTTCTCTCTCACTCCTTTTGACGTATCCCCTACAAACATCAATAAGCTCGATCGGGTTTCTTCATCCCATGTTTCCTGAGCAGCAAATTTGTGACACACCCAGCTTCTGCCCGTTGGGGACATAAACTCTAAATGGTCAAACACTGCACTAACCGGTAGTGTGCCCAAACAACTCGGAGCATAATCAGCGATACGGGATTTACTACAGGAGACTTCGCACCAGGGCCAAACGAATTCCGTATAGATTATTTCCTTCTCAGGCGCACGCTCTACCAGTTTTTGCAGTGCATCCAACACCAGCCTTGATTGTTTTTCTGTATACATTTGGGATGTGCTGTAGCAAGTGGCAGAAACTGTGGCGACACGTAAATCTTCATCATTGATCATCTTGATAAGGCACTGGCAGGCTTCTTCTGTAGACGCCGTGCACAGAAACTTTGCCACCACAAATCGGTGTTCCGGGCTATTGTGCTGCACGATTTTTTTTGCTTCTCTGACAGCCGCTTCTACAGATCGGAAACCTATTGCCCTTAGCGCAAGATAGACATGCTGGGCGTTATCACTTTTTAGTGTTTTTATTGCCCTGGAATCGCTCTTCAACATGTCCAGCATTAATGCCAGATCATCGCCTGCTTTTTTGGCATTCTCATATGACCACTTCAGGTTGAACCATTCGTTAAACGTTTTAACAACAGAACTAAATCGCACATAGTTTTCGTCAACGATAATTTGCAATAATCGTATAAACGCATCCGGGTGTGCGGTGCGTGCTGCCTGTAGTATTTGTTCTCTTAAGCCCTCCTGTCGTTGCCCGGCGACAAACAGACTTTCGACGAGCTCCCACCCCTCCTCGTTTGACGCCTGTAAAAGCCCTCTGTAGGCACAAGCACTCGGCAACGCAATAGCGTGCTCTTTGCGCAACGCCTGACACAATGTGTCGAACACAACCTGACCGTTCTTTCCTCCATTATCTATAACGGCTGCAAAAAAACCTCCAAAGCCATCTATGTTGCGGCGTAAATACGCCGACCACTCTGCGATCCATTGTGTACTGATAACAGATCTTTCATACCGTATCAGTGTTTTCAACGGTGCATACAAACGGTTTGCATCATTGCCATTGATTGCCGGTGGTCTGGAATATCGAAGCATCCATCGCCCGGGATAGACGCTCTGTCCTGTTAGTGTCCAGTCAACAACAAGTTCCAGATCAGCTGCCGCATCACCAATCAGTACAGACAGAATTTTCTTTCTATCAGCCGTTTTCAAGGCGACAAACTGGTCCCAGGCCTCATCGGCCACACTGGTGTATTCGTCACTGGCTGGTCGGCGCAGCTGTTCAGTTAATCCAAAAATACCGGCCGTAATCTTTTGTAGTTTTTTAGGTAGTTTTTGTATCTCAGTCTGACGACTATCGAGCATTTTTTCTGAAGATGAAATTTTTTCAACAACAGTCCACTCGTCGAGTTGTTTTTTTAGTACTTCAGTTTCCAAAGCGTCTCCTGTGCTTCTTTAGAGTGTGGTGCACATTAACCACCGGTAAGCATCGTGAGTTTAATAAAAGTGAGTCTGGAGTCTTCAGCGATTAGCAGTCGCTGATGCAGGTGTTCTATTTGCACGCCGTCAACCACACAATAGAAAAGACCATCCTCAAATGCCTGTAGTGCGATGTCTACAGCTTGCTGCTCATCAATGGAATCGGCACTCAAGTCAATACCACCAGAGTTTATTTTTCCCGCGCGTCGGCCTGCTGCAATTTCACGGTGAGTTAAAACGTGTAAGAATGTTCTTTGATGTTGTCTGTCACGAAAGTTGGAAATCTCATGCCGAACAACACTCGCTATTAAATCAGACAGCAATGTCTCGCCATTTTCTGGCAAACCCGGTGGCAATGGAACCGAAAAATCCTCAAGTGGTTTTCGTCGTGAGCCTGCCGCTTTTACGCTAATGTTTACCAACGTCGATGCACCCCGGCTGTTCTGCCAGTGATAAATTCGTAACTACCAATATACAGTTAATTACCGTACCGCGATTTATCAACAGAAGTTGTGGTATTGGCAACAAAACACGGCATGAAACCCGACCATCTTATACACAAAAAATTCTCGGAAACAGATATTGTGCATATGCATAATATCTAAAACTCATCACCCCTGAAAACAACGTCACTCTGGGGGTTATACGATACTATTCCGAGCCTGAACAGCAACTCTCCTAAAAATTCATTCGCATCTTTTTGTTTCGGGCCATTCATCGACAGCAAACAATTACCGGTGAACCGTCTTAACATGGGCAACCGCAGCCCAATCTATTACCGCAGTACCTTTAGCATTGACAATTTTCAGGTTTGGAAAACTTTTCAAAGGCCAGAGATCGTGTACATTCACTGACTCGAATAGCAACAAAGCCTCAAGTTGCGGCATGATCGGCAACACCGATAA
>CAZQKJ010000181.1:0-7351 GCA_964593315.1 uncultured Granulosicoccaceae bacterium | reverse complement strand
GAGACTGAGACTGAGACTGAGCAAAATACCAATCTCGATACTGGCACTGAAGTTACTGACAATCAGGGCACGGTCGCTGAGACACTCACTACAGAGGCGGGTCAGCCATGGCAGATTCCCGCTAACCTACTCGGTGTAAACGAGTGCAGCGATGGTGTCATTTCACTCACACCGACAAGTGATATCTACATCGAATCCAGTGACATCAAAAACAATGGTGATCTGGTTGTTGATGGCTCTGGTCGATCAGCACTTCTACAATTCGATCTATCCAACATACCTGCCACTGTCACATCAGCAGCACTGACATTCACTGCAGGCGCTGATGCAGGTGAAGGCACATTGATGTTATCCGCAGCGAGTCACAGTAGCTGGAACGAAACCGATGCCTCCCTACTACCTGATATCAGCCACCTGATAAGAGGCTTCAATGGAGTATGGAGTGCTGAGACTCGTTACGGACTTCCATTTGATCGAAACTTGATTGATAGCGAGTCCGCAACTCTTGTAGTAGAGATGGCTCAAGGGTCTGATGGTATAAGCATCCAATCCTCCGAGAGCGACAACGGACCACGTTTGAACCTTGCCGGGCCGGGTACATTTTGTGCGGACTTCGCGTCCAATGTTGTTGGGACTCAAGTAACTGAGACAGATTCTCTGGTAAAAGCCGAAGTTACCGCTGATACAGAGGGTGGTGGTTCCATTCAGCTACTGGAGCTATTGTTCTTATCTTTATCATTCGTCGCTATTAACAGACAAAGCAGACGACAGCATTAATAAAGTGCGGGGTTGAATTCTGACCCCGTTTAATTCCCCCACATAGCAAGCCTCACCCGATCAGAGGTTTCCGATCCCTCGTGCGCTGTGAAGCACTGTCTCACTGGTGACTGCGATAGATGTTTTTTGTCGCCGACTAAATGGCTTCCAGCACTCACGGATAGACAAAGCCGGCCCGCGGTACGCACCTCAACGCCTCCCGACCATGCAGCTTGGTAGTTGCCAGCAAAAAGCAGCCTGCTTACCTTACATATTGATAATTAGAGTTTTTTTTGACGCGAAAACAGGTTTTGAACAGAAATTCGTAAGAAATGGCCAGATATTCGACAACAAAAGTGATACACACCGGTGCTATTCTGATTGTGCTGGCAAATGGGCAGTGCGAAAGGTGCCGGGGACGGTCCTGACGTATTGCAAACTGAAGTTGCCCGCCATGTGATTTGTACCCCCAGCGGAGTTGTATCCCCCGGTGGGGTTGTATCATTGTGTAGGTAGCTCAGTTCTGTCCTTAAGCAGTTTACAAAGTTAGAGAAGGATAAAAGTACCCAAATGAAATTATACGGATGCAACTTGTTAGCGTGTGCGGCTGTTGTCCTGACCTTATCAGCCTGCGAGAGTTCAATTCTTGCCGATAATGGGAATACCGCTGTTGAGGAATCGCGCCTGGCTAGCGATAGCGGCGTAAGTGAATACCCGGAAAGTGCATTGGTGTTTAAAACCTCGAGCTTGATCTCAAGCGCTCAGGCTGGCTCAAAAGATAACATCCTCATGCAGGCAACCGGGGCACAAGGGGTGTTTGGTATTTCTAAAGACGACAAAACCACTAACAAACCAGCTCTAGAAAACTATTCTGAAACCACTCTCTTTTACCTTTGCAACGCTACCCCGTGGCACTCTAATTGTTGACTGCAGGGTCATCAGTAACTGGTAATAATTGACTGTCTCGGTCCTTGTAGCGATAACAGGTTGCCAGGCAAAATTCTGAGTGCCGGACTAATTTTCAACTACAGAGCCTGCTAGCTCTCAGTCCAACTTTTCTAAACAAAATCCATTAGGCCAATGAGTTGCAACCCGCAGCGCCGGGTTCTATTCCTCCTTGCGTGAATATCAAACACTTTACCAGGCTACTGCACTGTGCCTGAACCTTATAGACATAAATCTGGCTCGACCTCTTCGCTCAAAGAGGAAATTTACCGCTAAAAGTAGCGCCACTCTGTCAGCATCACAGATCCTGATGGAAATCTTTTCGTGATCACAGTTACACTGGCACAACGACAATCCTATGCCGATGAATAGCTGCCAGCCATGACAAAAAAAGAACCAACTACTCTGACTGCACAGCAGGGGTACGTTCAGCAACTTACTTTTGCAGGGTGTCCCAGTTTCGCGCGGCGGCCATTTAGCAGAGATCTAACCGGAGTTGATCTGGCTATAACAGGTATCCCATTCGATTGTGCTACTACCAACAGACCAGGAACTCGCCTTGGTCCTCGTGCAGTTCGTGAGCAATCTACCCTGCAGGCTCACGATGCGCCTTATGGATGGAATACTGATCCGTTTGAAACAAAACAAATAGTAGACTACGGCGATTGCCAGTTTGATTTTGGCAATATTGCTGAGATCCCGCAAACGATAGAAAACCATATCCTTGGCATCATCCAGTCTGGCACCACCGCACTTTCAATCGGAGGAGATCATTATGTAACCTACCCGATTCTTAAGGCACATGCGGCAGTTTACGGTCCTCTGTCTTTACTTCAGTTTGATGCACACTCCGACACCTGGGAAGACGATTCGGCAGACAGAATCGATCACGGTACGATGTTCCGTCGAGCCATTCGTGATGGCATTGTGACCGCCGAACACTCGGTACAAGTGGGCATTCGCACTACTAACCCTGACACAATGGGGGTTAATATCCTTGATGCTCCCCTGGTCAATCAATCATCACCTGCAGAGATAGCCAAACGTATTACTGCCATTATTGGAGATCGACCGTGCTACCTGACTTTTGATATCGATTGCCTTGACCCGGCATTCGCTCCAGGCACCGGAACCCCGGTTTCCGGTGGTTTAAGTAGCGCACATGCAATGGATATATTACGAGCGCTTTCAGGTAGCCTGCAACTCAAGGGAATGGATGTGGTAGAAGTTTCCCCGCCCTATGACCATGCAGGCATCACCGCAATCGCAGGGGCTCACATTGCAGTTGAGCTTGCCTGCTTGTGGGCGAGTACGATACAAAATTGAAATTCTAAGCCCCTGGTCCCTCCTCTTCCTAAGCAGCTACTTATAAAGTTAGGTGTACTAGAAAAAATCCGACCATTGAATTCAGTTCAGGGAACCCGTAACCAGAACAACTGTCAAAGTTTGAAGGATGTAAGGACAGACATCCGGATAGCATTTACAGCTGACCTGGCACTGTATTGTTGACCAGACCAGCTTTTTCACATATCAACTATCACCTCTACTACTACATGAGAGTAGCCCATGACTACACTAAATCGACGGCAATTTGTTGCATCTATGGCAGGCGTATCAGCGCTGGGGTTAACTGGTTCACTGGCAATACTGCCATCGGCTGCAGCTGCAGCCGACGCTCGAAAAACCGGTTTTTACAGTTACAAAGTGGGATCGGATATAGAAGTTATCTCACTTTATGATGGCATCTGGCAGAAACCGCACGATGAAAACTTTATCCCTGGCGTTACTATTGATGAGACCAAAGCTGCACTGGATAAAGCAGGCTTAAGCAGCGACTCTGTACCCATTGAGTTTGCCTTCACCGTCGTTCGTACAGGCGGCAAAACAATTCTGATAGATGCTGGTACTGGCGGGCAACTCGCACCAACAGCCGGGCTGGCAACTGAAGGTATGGCCGCTGCGGGTATTTCAGCGGATGATATCGATACCGTTCTGATATCGCATTTCCATCCGGATCATATCTTTGGCCTGATGGAAAAAGAAACTAACGCTCAGGTTTATCCAAATGCCGAGATCATCGTGGGTGAAACAGAGTTTAATTTTTGGACAGAGCCAGGTCTTATTGAAAAGTTGCCGGAAGGTCGGCGTGGTCTCGCTCAACGAATACAAGCCACCATCCCGAAGTGGAAAAACGTCACCCAGTACAGCGGTGGTGATGAAGTCGCGCCAGGTATAACCGCGGTTGATACATTCGGGCACACAGCAGGACACACCGCATTTTTAGTGAGCAGCGGAGATGACCAAACTATGCTCCTCGGTGACCTGCTAAATCTGCCAGCGCTATTCCTTGCAAATCTCGATTGGCAGCTCGTTTTTGACGCTGATAAAGATATGGCAACCAAAACACGCAAAGCGATTGTTGAGCAGGCTGTGGCAGACAATATCAATATCGCGGGTTACCACTTTGGATTTCCTAACTCCGGAAAGATAGAGAAAGACGGCAGTGGTTTCGTTTTTAACCCGGTTAGTGCGTAGGTTTGAACTAGCTTAACCAAAAGGACTAAAGCCAGGCTGGTGCCAGCCTGGCTTATTTATCCTTAGTGCGCCTGTTAAGACTGTCGAACTTGTCGGATCGGGCCTCTATCTGTAAAGCTGGTCGGCCAGAGATTCCGGCCAGAGAATCAACTTCGCTTTTAATCACGTTCTGCACGAGCAGCTCAGCCCGCTAAAGACTGTTACCATTAGCGCTACGTTTGCCACTGCAGCCAAGACAGATCGTGACTGATACTATCTTTTCCAAGACCTCTGCGTCATCAGTCAGCTCGGGGCAACCGTCAAGCGGTGCACACAGATTTGGTGTATTTTTTGTCCTGGCAGCGGGAGTACTTTGGTCAACAGTTGGCATTGGTATCCGGTTAATCGAAGATGCTTCAGTGTGGCAGATACTACTGTATCGTTCGGTTAGTATGTCGCTATTTCTGTTCATAGTGATACGTCTGCGCTCAGGAGAAAGTCCGTTTGTGCAGATACGTCGCATTGGATTTCCTGCTGTCATCGCAGGACTTGCTCTGGTTGCAGCGTATTCCGGCGGAATCTATTCAATCCAGAAAACCTCAGTTGCCAATGCGATGTTACTGTTCGCAACCGCTCCGCTTATGACTGCAGTTCTTGGACGGATTGTTCTGAAAGAGCCGGTCCGCACTGCTACCTGGATCGCGATTATAGTCTCGCTTGGTGCTATTGCCATTATGGCCGCAGACAAAACCGGTAGCGTCGCCCTAAAGGGTAGCCTCGCAGCACTTGGGTCCGCTTTCGGATTTGCTGTTTTTACTGTTGCACTGCGTTGGGGTCGAGCCGGAGAGATGCTACCCGCGGTTTTTCTGTCTGGTTTATTTGGCTTCGTTATTACTCTCGGAATTTGCTATTTCGCAGGACTCTCTGTGATGCTCAGTCTAAACGATGGCAGTGTCGCTATTGGTATGGGCATCTTCCAGGTAGGCGCAGGCCTGATCCTCTACACACTGGGTTCACGCAGCCTTCCTGCAGCAGAGCTGGCACTGTTATCCCTGGCAGAGGTCCTGCTTGGTCCGCTCTGGGTGTGGCTTTTCCTGGGAGAAACGGCGAGTACTAATACGTTAATCGGTGGTGCCGTGTTGCTTGCCGCAATTGCCGCCAATGCACTGTCCGGCAAACGCCGAAAACCACCTCCGATCACAGCACCATAGGAGCCTATGTTTCGATGCTGCAAGCGCACCACAACCGTGCGTTTTCAACGATCACTTTCACAACCTTTCAGTACTCCAGTTCAGTTGATCGTCCCGACGGTCGTTCAAGGCGATTCGCGGTAGTTTCCACTATGGCTGCATTGGCTAGATAGCGTGAATGCAAGCTCTACGAAGACGCACAGTCGACACTGTTATCCCGTAGGCTCCGGATCATCTTTTGCCGCCTTCTGAACAATGGGCTGCAGGTAAATTTGGTTCAATTACTTTGCTGAGTATTCAACCCTTTAACCTATCGTGATCAAAACCGGTTATCCGAGGTACGTCTGTTTTTTGGAAGGGCGCTGGCAATAGGCATCTATATGAATGGCTGTCACTACATGATGGATCTATCGATGTCTCCAGACTCGGCGTCGTTCACAATCTGTTGTGCTGAATAAGGCTTGCACCATGAAGGTAGCGCAGATAAGGCTATACCGCGTTTCACTGATCAGTCATGAAACGTACTATATGTCAGACGGTAAAACCTGTGATGCCGTTGATTCAATCATTCTGTCACTGCATACCGATAAAGGCATAACAGGTTGGGGTGAGGTCTGCCCTATTCCGCACTACCTGCCTGCCTATGCCAATGGTGTAGCCGCAGCGGTACAGGAGATGGCGCCCGTACTCATTGGTTCTGACCCACTAGGCCCTGAAGCGGTTATGGACAAACTCAATAGCTGGTTGCAAGGTCACCCGTATGCCAAGTCTGCTATCGATACGGCGTTGTGGGATCTTACTGCCAAAGCCGCCAACATGCCTTTGTATCGTCTGTTGGGTGGTAAGCACACACAAGACTTACCGCTCTATCATTCGATTACCTGTATTGAGCCAGATGCCATGGCCGAGATTGCTCGCAAGGCTCAGGCACAGGGTATAGAGCAATTTCAAGCCAAACTCGGTGCAGACAACCACTGGCGTCACGATGTTGCTCGACTACAGGCTGTTCGTGAAGCGGTGGGTCCCGATGCATTAGTCTACGGAGACTGGAACTGCGGTGGATCGCAATTAGACTGTTCGCGCGTAGGTCGTGCCGTATCAACACTTGATATTATGCTTGAGCAACCCTGCAACACAATTGAAGAGTGTGCCAATGTTAAAAAGGCTTGTGGCCTGCCGATGAAAATGGATGAAAGTGCTCATGACATTCCGTCGTTACTAAAAGCGTATAAACATGGATGCATGGATGCGGCTGCACTTAAACTATCCAAGTTTGGTGGTCTCAGTGCCATGCGACAGGCTCGTGACTTGTGCGTACAACTTGGTACCAAAATGTGCATTGAAGATACCTGGGGATCTGATATCACTACTGCTACAGCGCTTCATTTAGCGACCGCAACACCAGAAAAGTCAATTCTTAACGTATGTGATTTATCGGGCTATGTGGCCCCGCGACTGGATAGTAGTGCACCCGTCAGAGCAAATGGCAGGATACGCGTTAGTGATCGACCAGGACACGGCGTGGAACCTGACCTCTCGGTGTTGGGTCAGCCAATTCTAACTTTGTAAAAGTACAGTGAATAAACAGAACTTATATATCTTGATCAAGAGCACCAGGAATCATGGCGATGACCTATAAAAAGCCTGCACAATGGTCTAACCCGAAGAATAAACTGTTCCCCTATCAGGTCGGGTTTACCTGCCCTCCTCACGATTTTGATGCAGCCCCCACAGACTTTTTGCGCATGTCACCGGAAACGGTCGGAGTCCATGGTCGCATGCTGCATCTGCCAGATTACGTACATCAGCTAAATCAACGCAAACAAAACTTTCATCTACTTGAAGAGTTTGTTGAGTGCATGGCCAATAACGGTGTTGATGCTGTCTCTTATACACATCTGGCGCTGCCACGACTCCTTACGTCTGTATCTTGTGGGTCTGCCGTC
>CAZQKJ010000180.1:0-7378 GCA_964593315.1 uncultured Granulosicoccaceae bacterium | reverse complement strand
GACATATATAGCTTCGCCTGCCCTTCTGGATGAAACAGCAATCGTTGTACCCCGAACATCGACTGAATCACCAAAGCGATCCAGGTGCCCCAAATCGTTTGGGGAGATCTTAAATTTGAAGGCTCCGTTATTAGCGTTGAATACGTAAGCTGCGCCTGTTTTTACACCTAAGTCATTTGTACTCACTGTGGCGCCAACTACTATTGTATTGCCATGAACGGCAACGCTTTCACCAAACGCTGTTCCAGTTTCTCCATCAAAGGCATTGAGTATGTGTAGTTCATCGCCATTTCTGTCAAACACGTACACCTGACCCCCAACTCCACTCAACGATGATGCTTTGGGGGCGCCCACGACAAGGTAATTGCTGCTGATGGCGACACTATTTCCAAATGAATCGCTTGTGTTGGTATCTGATCCGGAGAATTGCAGTAACTGTTGTCCAGACTGCACGTCAAAAAGATACGCGACGCTACCCCCGATGACACTTTGATCGTACCCGGCAACAATTGTATTGCCGAGTAAGGCCAGGCTTTGTTTGCTAAAGAAACTGTTATTGATGCTGCCCGCTGGCTCAAACCTTAGCAATTGCTGTCCGCTGTTTGTATCAAAAACATACAAGAACTGTTTAAGAGAATTTTTTTTGTTAGCTAGTACAACGATGTTATTTCTGTCACCCGCTACGCTCAACCCAAACTCACTAAAGTCACCAGTTGCAAGTGGTTTGAGCTCATGCAGCTGTATATCGTTGATTGTGTCAAATACGTATACCGCACCGTCTCCATGATCCGGGGCGCCGGCAAAAAGGTATCGACCAAATACAGATATATCTCGTGCAAAAAAGTCTTGAGATTCAGTTTCAAGGCCCGTGTATTTATCCGTCAAGCCATAGTTGGTCTGGCTCATGCCAATTGCAGGCAGGAGCAGTAGAATACTGCTCTTGAGTAAGTTTTTATAAAACATAGAAATGTTACTCCTGAACTTGTCCTGGTTACTCGGATACCCAAGATTACGCTGCGTCAGCCAATACTGCGAGCATTATTGGTTGTATTCTGTATAGATTGAATTCAGATACTTGTGTATGAGGTCTCAGGAATTCGCCCTAAAATGTGTACCCACTCCCCGTATGCTATCTCTGATGGGCCTGTTCTCATCAGTCATAGAGCTCGCTTTTGTGTTGACCGCGCATTCCTAGTCCTAAATCTGTTGAACTCAGGTCGATTTCCTGCAATTCTTCCAACCATGCCGTATTAGAGGAATGTGTAGTGAAAAATATTTGTTTGGTTGCATTATCTGCAATGGTGTGGTGCTCATCAGCCTCAGGCAGTGAGATAGAAAATTACTTTACTGCTGAGCCGTATGTCTGCGGAATAGCTCATCAAAGATCGCAGCTTGCAGTAATTTCAGAGGCGGATGATACCGTCGCCATTCAATACTACATATCAAATAACGGATTTCCCAAGTTCAAAGAGTACAGTTGGACGTTCACGAGGGAAGAGCTGGGATCATCGGTAGATTTGATCGACGGTAATTTCAAAGCCCGATTGACCGATGGTCTAACCGAAAACCCACAGTACGAAGCACTTAACTTCAGCGGTAATGTGGCGACAGATTGTCAGGCGGTACTGCAGAAGGCCGAATCACCAGAGACCCGGCTGGATACCGTAAAGAAGCTATTGTCCAAAACGCAGCCTGCACCCACTGATGCAGTTGCCGTCAATAAGTATTATCCAGAGTTGCCACCCGCGCAGTTGTTGCCTGCCTTTGAGCAGGGACAGAATTCCAAAGAAATCGAGCGCAGCCGCAAAGCGTTTTTTGACCGCTATGAGCAGCATGTACTTGAAATGGCATCTGACATAACCAACTTGGAAGTCTTGCCGGGGCTTGAAACTGCATGGCTGAAGCAAGTGAAGTCAAAGAAAAAGTGGCATGGTGATCTTCTTATCCAGGCCCAGCGTATAAGAGCCAGAGCGCTTATTGCTGCCAATAAAGACGATGATAAATCCAGTCTTCGACCTGCAGATCTTTGCAAGCGCATCGACGGTATGGTCAGTCGTTGGAATCTCTACTCCTATATAGAGTTATCAACCGGTATTCCTACAGCATTGTGGCAACAAGATGAGTTTGAAGAGCAAGTCAATGCTGCCAGCGAATGCGAAAATAGTGAAATATTCAGTAAGAGCTTACAGAACTACTGGCAAAATTCTGAAAATATTATCGTGGCAATCGGCAGATTGAGGGATAAGCGTGATGCCTTGCTGGCAATTCCTTTAGAGCCCGAAACACTGGCTGAGAATGGCTGGTTCGCAAGGGATCAGCAATTGGTAAGCGATTCAATAAGAGCAAGAGTCACTAAACCAACCCTTAACGCGTTCTATCTTGATCCACTGGAGAAAAAGCGTCAGGAAATTCCAGAGGTAATACCCAGAGCTATGGTAGCAAAAGCCACCGAAAGCAATCTGGAACTATCAGAATACAGTAACTACTGTAAGACACAGCTAGCAATAAGCGGTCGTGCGAGTAAATTGCAAACTACAACACTGAATAACTGCACCGCATTATTCAGTGATCTATTTTTAAAACAATCACTTGTAGAGATTGAGCGCGAAAAAGAGCTATGGTTGAGTAAGCCAGTAAACAAAGAGACATTGTTTACAGCTAAGGCTGAAGGGATTTACCAGGTCGCATCTCATTCTTTTGAGTCAATCGATAGCAAGCTTTCTCGCGCCCTTGGCAAGGCTCAAGTAGAAGTTAATAAACATCTATCCGGCATATATGAAGAAACCCAACTGGAGTTAAAAAAAGCCTACGAAGAGGCAGATTTTCAAAACGGAAAAAGAGAAAAGCTTGATAATTTGTGTAGTGAAATATCTGCCGCGCAAAAGAACAGGCACGTGCAGTCCCTTAATTCAATATGCGAATTGCATAACCAGAATTTTGACAATCAAGTATTTTTTGCCAAATCTATCGAGCAGATTCAAGCCGAGAAAGAAAAATGGCTGGCCCTGCCTGCAAACCGGGAACAGCTCTTCAAAGCCAGTGATGAAGGCATTTCAATTCCCATCCCCGAAAAGTACCGGAATGTTAAGCGTGAATTACATGTGGCAATGGATGCAGCTAATCAAGAAATAGCCAACCATCTTACCGTTGCGTTTCAGGACACCCAAAAAGAAATCGATATGGCTTACCAGGAGGCTGATTTTCAAAGTGGAGAAAAAGGCAAGCTGGATGAATTATGCAAAGAAGTCAATGCTGCAGTAAAGAATCAAGCTGTCATGGCTCTTAGCGCACAATGTGATGTTCACAATCGAAACTTTGAAATCGAGCAAGCAAATCAAGGCTGCTCTGTACTTTGGAGTGAGGTCGATTCCTCTGCCGAACTCAGCTCAGTGGAGCTGCCATTGGCTGATGGCCAATTACTACCCCTGCGTGAAATTTACTGCCACTACAAAGATCTGGGCGAGGATATAACTATCTCCAGTCAACAGACCGATTCATCACCCGAGTATTCCATCTCACGCATGCGGATAATAGAGAACACCCCGGTAGTGTTTACCGTGCGCTTGAATGCACCGCCATCAGCTGAGCACAGCTGGTATCTGGGTAGTGGAAAAATGGAGCCAGACCTGTTCGACGCAGAACGATTTATCAGTCACAACGCACTGTTGAGGTGCCTGGATTCGCCAGAGCGATGCGTAAGAAGATAGATGGGTCAGATTAATCTTTTCGTTCGCGTGGTTTATGTTTGTGTAAATGGAGCCTGAATGAATGATTGATTTCACGAACTCTTTAATCGTAGGTAAGCGTGATCAACCTTACTCAAGAATGAGCTCTGGCTTACAAAAAATCACTCTCTAGAATTTGCTCTTTATACCCTTATAAATTTATTGATAGAACATGAGTTTCTTGAGTGGATGTTCCAGATCCAAGTAAATAGAAATTACTGTTTGGGGTCAATAATAAGGAGAGTTAGTGGTGGGTACAAAATTCGGGCGAATATCAGTGCAATTATCCAATACTATTACTTGATGCTGGCATAAGTGTGAGTAGGGCTTGCTATTCGTGATACACGTGCTGTTGTTGTGATGGGCGTTTGTTTGGTAATGAAAATTAAACCAGGCTCAGTTAGTGAAATAGCGTACATCTACGGTAGGCAGATTTGAGGCGCGGGTACGAGCCCTTCCAGCTTTCTTAAAGGGAGTGCGTTTTTGCGCATGAAAATACGGTAAGTTTTATCAGGTATGACTGGCTGTGACATTTGCTGGAATTACCGAGCTTTTGGATTTCACACTGGATGCCAATCTCGACCAGCTTTTCCCTGTGTTGCTCTGCTACCGCTTCGTCTACCTGTTGCAGGAGCGTAAACGGTTGTTTGAGATCGAACAGATGTTCACAGTGAGGCTCAAAGTGCTCTTCTAGTTTCGATAAAGCGCGGCCAGCGCTTTCATCGTTTCTTTTTTGCCTACATCACTGGCACTGATCAGAGTCAGCTTCACCTTTGCCATCATAATCCCTCAAGTTACCACTCTGTACACAGATCTGTAGCGACCTGAATTCCAATAGGTTAAATATTTTGTATTGAGGCAAGATACGAGAAGCGTCGCTCAATTTCGCCTGAGTAAGCGCATTGCGCAATGTGACGCTGATAACCTTTGCAGCCGATTGAGGAGGGTAATTAGCAGTGCCCGTTTTCTCTGAGCCTGGATATGACTCTTGGTGATTGAATCCGCTCTGGATGATGCGATCGTTTGCTGATGCGTCCGGATAGATCTGCACGCAGTGCAGAATTCTCTCCGGGACCTGAACCTGCGACGGTTGTAGAGCCCCCGGAGTATTTTCGGAGGTTGCATTCTGATGAGTCTGTCTTCTCCTCCAACACCTTCGAGGCGATCGTTGCCTGACTGACCGGACATCACATCGTATTCTGGTCCTCTATTTATATTGTCCGCAGCCGCCCCTCCTCCTGGTCTGTTGCTTCCGTTGTGATCCAATTTTCAGTAGATTTACGGGTGTAAGACACGGCTGTGGTTTCTGTAGAGCTAAGTCAGTTCAACAGGTCCCGGTATATGCCAATTTGGTAACTTACTTCCTGTCTTGGGCGCTGTGACATTTGCTTACTTGTCCTATACTCCCTCGTCATGACAAAATGATGGTTTCAGTGGTGGAAGGTGTCGTTGGTAGTCGAATTTGCTCCCTTGATAGTATTGTATTGAATAGCTTGATCACTAACTAATTGTTCACTGCGGCACAGAATGGCATGGCGGACAGGGTTAGTCTATGGAGGCACCTTCGTAGGTGGATTCATAGTATTTTGATGGAATGGTTCCGCGAGGATATGCTGGCATTTCTTTATCGGGGAATATCGAATTGTTTCGGCTATCTCCTTAATTCGCAGCATCGGGCATGTTTAATATATTGATACCGGTGGCGATTTAAGTTTCGATTTCGTTTGGGTTCTATGGATGGAAATGCGTTGTAGCAATCGGATAATGGTTATTCCTTTTGCCAAGGCTCTGGGTTACACCTTAAGCAGGGGCGCAACTAGTTGATTAAGCACTAGTGTGGTGTGACTGCTATTTAAACAAGATGTTCAAGGATGAAGCACTAAATGAGTAAGAGATTGTGATGTTATTCGCCGGAATTTTGTCGATGACAGTTTGCCTGGGTTTGATGTATCCATGCGTTCTGGCTTCTCGTCGGTTGGGATTGGTAGACGTGCCGAATGGTAGAAAGCGTCATCAAGAGCCTACTTCTCTCGTAGGCGGCCTGGTTATTTTCCTCGCAATCTCTATTACAAATACAATTTTCCCTGTCGCCAGCTGGTCCTTTCTAGGATGGTTGGCTCTCGTGCTGTTTATAGGTTTACTAGACGACATCTATGATGTGTCTTACAAAATTAGATTGGTGTTCCACGCAGTAGTCGTTGTTGGAATTGCCACCACTGATGGGCTGATTGTGAACAATATAGGTGCTGTTTTTGGTGGTAGCACCATAGACTTCTTCGGACCTATCGCAATTGTGTTTACTGCCATTGGAGTCATCGGTGCGATCAACGTCGTTAATATGACTGATGGTGTTGATGGCTTACTCGGTTCATTGATGCTGGTATCGCTTTTGGCGCTCTTTGTGTTTGGCTACGATGCTCAATCAGAGGTAGCGGTATCTGTTGCCAGTATTTTTGTATTGATGGGAGCCCTGCTGGCGTTCCTCACTGTAAATGGGCGTTTTCTTGGGTTGAAGCGTGCGCTCGTATTTATGGGTGATGCGGGCAGCACTGTGTTGGGTTTCTATTTTGTCTACCTGCTGATCGCATATTCCCAGGGTGATTTAGCAGTTATAAGTCCGGTGTTAGCCGGGTGGATTCTAGGCCTGCCTCTGTTGGATGGTAGTGCTGTAATAGCCTCCCGAGTTCTTGATCGAAAAGCTCCTTTTTATCCTGATCGCAGGCATCTCCATCACTTACTGATGGATGGTGGATTAAGCGTGAATCAAACTGTGGGTACTATGTTAGCGCTGCATAGTATTTTGGTTGGGGCTGCTTCAGTAGCGTATGTTGTATTTGGCAGCAAGGTAGAGCCAGTATTGTTTTGGGGTTTCGTAGCTCTAGTTGCTGTAAGAGTTTTTTGTGAGCCTATTTTGTCGGCTTTGAACTCCGGAAATGGCGAGCAAGAAAGAGAAAGATCTGTTGCGTTAGAAGCGGGTCTACTGGATTCCTCAAGTTCAGAGAAAATTTCGCTCAGTAGAAAAGGCAGAAAAGAACACTCCAGTAGAGTTTAAAGGTTTAAGTGCTCTATGCACTTGAAATTACAACTGTATTGATCTTTCTAAAAAGTATCAATGAGCGTTAGTATTGAGATACTTCGTTCATATTTATCCATTTTCATACCTTCAGCGTTGTATCTTTAAGATGCAATGGCAGGCGATGAGCTAAATTCGAATTAGTAGTAACGGTTTAATAATATGACAACAAAAAAAGCGCTTATAACCGGTGTGACGGGACAGGATGGTTCGTACCTCGCAGAATTTCTCTTAGAGAAAGGCTACGAAGTACATGGCATAAAGCGTAGGGCATCACTACTGAATACACAGAGGATCGATCATATTTACCAGGATCCTCACGTAGATAATCAGAATTTTGTTTTACACTACGGAGATTTGACTGATTCATCGAGCCTTACAAGGATTATTCAGCAGATACAGCCTGATGAGGTCTACAACCTGGGCGCACAGAGCCATGTGGCTGTTAGCTTTGAAGCGCCCGAATACACCGCAGACGTGGATGCGATGGGGGCTCTTAGATTGCTCGAGGCCATTCGATTTCTCGGGCTGGAAAAAGTTACTAAATATTATCAGGCTTCAACTTCAGAACTATTTGGAT
>CAZQKJ010000179.1:0-7405 GCA_964593315.1 uncultured Granulosicoccaceae bacterium | reverse complement strand
GTGTTTGTGACCGTGATATTCAGAATACTGTGGCGCCTGACTCATAAACCGCCCGCGTTGCCGGTCTCTGCCACAGCTTTTGAGCGAATGGCCTCCCACGCGACACATATCGCTATGTATCTGCTGATGGTGGTGATTCCCGTTAGTGGATGGGTGATGGTTTCAGCCTCACCGCTGAACCTGCAAACAGAGCTCTTTGGTTTGATCACTCTGCCGCATCTTGGCATTGCCGCTAATGCTTCTGACAAGGAGCTTCTGACTGAGCGATCTGTGTTGGTGCATATTTGGCTGGCAAACATCTTATTAGCGCTTGCGGTACTGCATATAGCGGCGGCTTTCTTCCATCAACTTGTTCACCGGGATAATCTGATCTCGAGGATGGTGATATCTGATCAGCATCGCCGTCACCAAGATATGAATCACGGTATTGTTTTTGGTCTGGTGTTGCTGGTGGGGGCAGGGCTTGCCTTGCTCTATCAAACGGATCGAGCTTCCGCCAAAGACACTGCAACCTCCGTGATTGCGAGCGCTTCATCGGTAAGCTTTATAGCAACGCAATTGGGTGAGCCGATCAATGGCACATTCAGTGATGTTGAAGTGAGTCTGTCACTGGATGAATCGCAACTCGATACCGCGGGTTTAACCGCGACCGTAGCTACTGCGAGTGTTAATTCTGGCGATTCACAAATTGACGATACTCTGGTGACTTCTAACTGGTTTGCATCGGATGATCACCCACAAGCGAGTTTTGAAGCCACTAATTTTGAAAAATCTGATGACGGGTCCTTTGGTGTGACCGGCGATCTGACTATCAAAGGCATCACACAATCGATAAGCTTCCAGATGGTGCTGGAAGCCGGAGTGGGCAGCGGGCAGTTTGAAATACAGCGTAGCGACTATGAGATTGGTGATGCGGGTCAGGATGAATTTGCCGATCAGATAGTGAAGATAGGATTCAGCGTCCGGAATAGCGTGCAGTAAAGAGCCGCGGTGAGTAGTATTGTGCCGAAGGGGTGAGTTGCGAAAATTCACCAGGCCCATCTTTGATGCTTACACAGTACTCTTGTAGTTAAAGTGGTGGTATCAAACAGCGCGAGGTAACCACACGATGGCAGTCATCACTGATTCCGGTAACAGAGGTGTCGTCGATACACTCTGCATCCACACAGATGGACAAAGCGATATCAGTTCTGTTGCCAGAGAGTCTGTCAAAATATCCTTTGAGGGGATAGAAGGTGATTCTCACAATGGGCTTACGCGGGCCTCATGCGTGCGGGTAAAACGCCAGTATAAAGTGGGTACGACTATTCGAAACACTCGGCAGATATCGATAGTTTCAACCGAGGAGCTTGCGAAAATTGCTGATCGAATGGAGATCCCTGTTATTCAACCTCAATGGTTAGGGGCGAACGTGTGTTTATCCGGTATTCCGGACCTGACTAATATTCCGCCTGCCTCACGGTTGCTGTTTGAAAGTGGTGCATCACTGGTTGTTGATGTAGAAAACGAACCTTGCGATTACCCGGCGAGGATTATTGAAAAGCAACATCCTGGAGTCGGGAAATATTTTGTAAAGCACGCAATGCGATTACGGGGCATCACAGCGTGGGTTGAGTGCGAAGGAATAATAGAGCGGGGTGGTGCGGTTGAAGTGCATACTCCGCCATCGCGACAATGGCTGGGTAAGTAGCGATTTTGTTTTCAAGCCTGAGTGCGGTGTATTAAATCTGTCGTAGATTAGACGCAAAGATAACTCCCGCGGCTAGAAAGTACAGGCAAAAAAAACGCGGCCATTGGCCGCGTTTTCTGATCTTGCTTGCGCAGGCTGCTTAGCCAGCAACGCCGCCCATGCCCAGAAGGCCGGCAACTGTATTACCGATCGCACCAGCACCAGCACCGCCAACCAGGCCGCCAATAATTTGCTTGGGGTTGATTGAGCCACTGGCTGCTGCTGCACCTGCAGCGCCTGCATCACCACCGCGACCCAACAAGCCACCAATGGCACCGCCACCTACGAGGCCAGAAATGGCGCTGATGATTCCACCGGTACCGCCTTCGGCACCCAAACCTGCCATATTGGCGAGCATGCCTCCGCCAAAACCGCCACCTGCACCAATTACTGCTGAAATTATCGAGCCTAGCATAATGATTTCCTGTTTTTTGTCAGAAGCGGTGCTCCCGAACTGAAGATATAAACTGGCAACCCTGAGTGTGATCAGTGTCACATCTTAGGAATTGACAAGTATAGCAAGTCGGATTCGTAAATCGTTGTTTTTTTGAAATATTCTGTAAAAAGCACTAGATGTAGTGATATTAAAGACGAATATCCGCAAGTCTACGGGTTATTTCCGGCATAACCGCACGAGACACATTAGCGAAGGCGATCCGGATATGCTGTTCCTGGCGAGGACCGAACATCTCTCCTGGCAGGGCTAGCAGATTGGCTTCATCGGATAAGAATCGTGCGACATCTCGCGCTGACTGTTCATACGGATGCTGCAAATAGGCGAAGTAGGAGCCAATGGCGGTGATCTGGTAACCGTGATTGTGTTGTCGCAACGAATCACTGAAAGCCGCGGCACGCTGATGCATTTGGGTACACCGATCCTGCTTCCACTGTTGTGCATTCTGCAGTGCAAACAATGCCGCTCGTTGTGACAACTGCGGGGCACAGATGGACACACAGTCGAGAACCTTGGTGACCTCATGCAGAAATTTTTCAGAAGCAGCAATTGCCCCGGTTCGGTACCCGGCCAGTGCATAGGCTTTTGAAAAGCTGTATAGATGTATCGCGTGACTGTGCCATTGAGTGTCTTCGAAAACATTGTGGCAGCTGGAGCTGGTATCTGTTCTGAAGTCTCGATAGGTCTCATCAAGTATCAAGGTGATGTTTCTTGCACGACAAAGATGATAGAACGCATTAATGGTCTCGGGAGGATATTCCTGACCAGTGGGGTTGTTCGGTGTAATTAAAACAATGGCCCGGGTTTTATCAGTGATCAGTGCTTCTGCGTCAGTGACATCGGGGATCATCTTATTTTCTGCTCGACAATACAGCGGTACGGTTTCTACACCGTGCATATCCAGTGACATCTTGTGATTGAAGTACCACGGAGTAGGTAAAATAACCTGGTCTGATGTTTGAGCCATGGCAGTGATCGCCACATGGAAGGCTTGATTGCAACCGGCTGTTATCGCAATGTTTGCCTCGCTAACCTGCGCGGGTGCATTGGCTTTGTGCAGGTCGCAAATGTGTTCAGCGTAGGCCTTGCGCAGGGCAGGTAGCCCGAGTGCGTGTCCGTACATACTGACCTGAGGTTCCCTGAGTACCTCTGCCATGTGCGCTAATACATCGTTTGATGTTGGATAACCCGGAACTGCCTGAGATACGTTGATCAATGGCAGGTCTGCCGGAAATGTGCGGTCTTTGATCCAGCCTGCAGCTTCAGTGACGGGTGGGAACTCGGTGCTGTCGACAAGCGGATTTACGTGCATCACGTGGTGTTCTCTTTCAGTTCCGGAAGCGTTGCAACGGCAAGCTTAACACGGGATCCGAATGGGCATTCACCAATGGATGAGTGTCGGGAGGAGGTGTCAGGAGTTAAGCGAGAGCGCTTCGGCTTCAACCCTGTTTATTCAAGTCTGATAGCAACGATTGCTATCAGGCCTCGATTGCGTTAACGCTTTTAGTAGGCTATTGCAGCCACTTTGGAAGCTGTGTGATTGGTGTAAATGGATCGTGCCATCAAAAATAGAGTGCAGTAGAACACCGAGATCAGCAGGTAGTCTGCCGCCGTGGTCAGCTGTATACCAAGCAGTGGTGAGAGCTCGCTAACAAACCAATGTCCCACCCAGGCCATGCCGAGTAAGAACGCTGTCGAGGCGGCTGTAGCCCCGTGTAATTTGTTTTGAGCCAGCGCCCAGGCGCAAAACAGTAGCACGACAAAATCATAACCGTGGTGATAAAACACAGCGCAAGAAAACAGGCCCAGAAAAGCGAGGACCTTCAAGGTGTCTGTGTCGCGGTAGTGAAGCAGGGCGACAGTCACACTGACGGTCGCTATGCTGATCGCGATCAGTGGTACATGTAAGGGTAAGTTCAGATTCATGCACAAGGCGATCAAATTTAAAAAGCCTGTGCCGTCGCCCATGAGCACGACGCTCACCGAGCTGAAAAAGAATTCATGTGGCCACATACCGATGCGCCATGCTGCAATGCAAGTGAGAAAGGCGTGGATTGCACTGGCGATCAAAACCGGCTTTATGCTCCCGCGTCTTAAAAAGATAAGGGTCAGTGGGAAGGTAAGTGAGTATTTGACCCAGGCAACCGCCAGCAGTACACCGGACAAGGTGGTGTTTCTGCCATTTTGCACGAAGTAGTAAGCCCAGATAAATGCCGCGAGGCTTAAGAAGTTATGTTGTCCTGCACCGAGACTTGTTCTCAAGGGAGAGGCGATCAGAAAGGCCAGTGCGAGCAGTGCCAGTATCGCGGGCTTTTTAACAGGAAATGTCTTCTGCATGCCAAGCACTAACAGCCCGATCAGTGCAAGGTTCGTGATCAGCCAGGCGCGCTTTGCCAGATCCCAGTCCAGATGCGCAAACGGAGACAACATCACATAGGTTGAGGCAGGGTAGCTGGGCGACTGGTTCAAAAAATGGGGAGGGACAGACGTGTTGCCCTGCTCACGCCACTGCATGAAATCACGATAAGGGTTGATGCCGTCTATCAAATCTTTGGCCGGTGTCCACTGGAAGTCATGGCTCCCGTTAGGAGACAAAGCGTTGTTTGCGCCTGTGCCAACAAACAGCACAGCCAGGATGACCAACAGTGAAAAGCCGATTGCGCTGAGTATTCGTACGCGGTTGTTTGTCGATCCATCGTGCACAACTGAGCGACGGCGTCTGAGCGACGGTAGCATCGAGCCAATTACAGCTATGTTCAAATAAAATTTGTGCACTCGCTTCACCCTTGTTAGCGGGATCTCCTTTTTTTGACTGCACCTGACATCTTAGTAAGGATAGTAGGCGTCAGAAATTCAACAGGAGTTTTTCTATCTCGCTCTGTAAACGTAACATTCCAATTATTTAACGTCATGACAATAATAATCTTAATGTCATGACATATATAATGCAAGTGTCATGACAAATTAATTGGAAATTGTTGAGTATTCAGAGTTTTCCGCGGGTTAGGCGTTGAAGTTGAAATTCTTTACCGTAATATTACTGTAATGCATCAGAAACTTTACATTGCACTGATCACCAAACTACAGTGAATGCTTTTGCGGGTGATTTACAGACTAGAAATGTTCGCGGTCAGATTACGCCGCTGTCAGCAGCAACAGTATCCCGGCCAGGATGAGTAAGATACCGGTGAGCTCCAGCGGCCTGACCTTTTCCTTAAAAACGCTGGTTGAGAATAAATAGGCGAATACCAGTTCGATCATGCCGACGGCGCGGACGAAACTGGCGTTTTGCAGTGTGAAAGCGGTGAACCAGCAGATAGACGCGAGCACTCCTGCAATACCAACCATCAGTGAACCTCGCCATTCCCGGGCCAGTCCTGTCCATTGATCGGATTCGTGCCAGGCAATCCAACACCCCATCATCAAGGTCTGGAGTGACAACGCGACAGCAAGGGTTACAGCTGCGGACATAAGGACGTCATCATGGATCAGAGACAGTGATGCGCCGCGAAATAACACCACTGAAGCGCCAAGAAAAAAAGCGCACAGAAGCCCGATCCAGGTTTGAGTGCTAAGCGTGTTACGAATAAGAGATTCTATTCCCTCACGAGTCTTTCCGGCACCAGGCCTGTTTTTTACAATGTTGAGCGTCACCACGCCGACTGTACAAATGAGTATTGCGGTGAGGGCCAATGCACTCATTTTATCCTGCAGTATGATTACGCCAAGGACCGCGACCACCACGACTTCAAGTTTAGAGAGCGTAGTGCCAA
Organism: uncultured Granulosicoccaceae bacterium; assembly: GCA_964593315.1. GTDB lineage: Bacteria > Pseudomonadota > Gammaproteobacteria > Granulosicoccales > Granulosicoccaceae. Next base: position 1,449 of record CAZQKJ010000179.1, on the reverse strand, counting down.
CCACGAAACTTTTATAAGAGAACATTCGCAACAGCACGACGGTGAATAGTATTTGCGCGATACTGCCCGACAAACAGTAGAGTAGAAATCTGAGGTTAAAGCTTGGTAACGGCTTGCTTGCAAACACTTTCAGACACAGTAAATAAAGCCATGCAAACGGTAGTGCAAAAAGGAATCTGGTGAAGGCGGCAGCGGTATCAGTAAGCTTGCCCTTAAGATGTTTCTGCAGCGCGGATCGAAGATTTTGAAAAAACGCTGCCAGAACCGACAGCATAAGCCACGATTCAAGCACGTTTAATAGCAGCCATCACTACTGGCTGACATAGCTATTCGGGTAGCGCATTTGTAGTTTACAGTCGCTGTAAGGTTAGAAAGAACTGGACAGGTGGAAATGCCACCACACTTAACAGAACTTCTGCCTGCGGCACTAAACAAACTAGTGCCATCCTTCTCCGCGGGTGGATACCTTGTTCCATACGTTGTTGGCATGACGTCTCTGATTCCAGCCGCGATACTGGTGTTGTGCAAGTAAGGATTCATTTTTGAACACGAAGATCAATGCCATTCCAGCCAGAAATCCACCTATGTGCGCCCAGAACGCGACGCCTCCTCCTTCTGCACCTATTGAAGAGTAACCACCGATCACCTGCACTACGATCCAGTAGCCGAGCATCAGGAATGCGGGTACCGCGAAAGATCGAAAGATCAGCATGACAAACATGTGCACATGCACTCGTGGATACAACACGATATAAGCGCCCATTACTCCGCCGATTGCCCCGGACGCTCCCACCATCGGGATGACCGAGCCTGCGTCAGCAATTATCTGTGCAGCAGCTGCTGCCAAACCCGAGATCAGATAAAAAATGGCAAAGCGGGCGGTGCCCATCGCATCTTCTACGTTGTTGCCGAATATCCAGAGAAACCACATATTCCCGATCATGTGCATCCAGCTGCCATGCATGAACATGGCGCTGACAAGGGTATACCAGTCTGGTTGACCATCCATCGGACACACCAGTTGGTCACTGCTGAGCTCGGCACCGGTAAGTTCAGCGGGGATCAATCCAAACGCGCAAACGGAGTGATTCAGTGCCGGTCCTGCACCAAAGCCTTGCAGGGCAAACCAGGCGAGTACATTGAGTGCGATCAGACTGTAAGTAACGTAGGGAACACGGATCTGGGGGTTTTCATCGCGGATCGGGAAAATCATTGCTCATTTTTCTCGGTGATTGGCCTGTATTTTGATTGGCAAGAATGGTTCAAAGCCAAGCGTACTGAAAGTTCCGGCCAGAAGTTCGCTTACTTGTAACTAAACTCGTGTAAATTTTATCTCGATTACTATGGGATTGTTGCCCGCTTAGGGTATCGTACAGATGTTGAATAGTATGGTTCTCGCGACGTAGTAGCAATGAGTAGCGCGCTGAAAGAACGATTTGAGTACCCATA
>CAZQKJ010000178.1:0-7414 GCA_964593315.1 uncultured Granulosicoccaceae bacterium | reverse complement strand
CTCTTTCCAGCCAAGCACTGACTCTTCGAGCAAAATTTCTGTGGTGGGTGAGAGATCGAGACCGCGCGTACAAATCTCGGTAAATTCATCCCGGTTATAAGCGATACCACCACCGCTGCCACCCATGGTAAATGATGGCCTGATAATGGTCGGGAAGCCAATGTCTTCGAGACCCTTATAAGCTTCTTCCATCGAATGAGCTATGCGTGCATCCGGTGTGGCCAACCCTATCTCGGTCATGGCGTGACGAAATTTGTCACGATCCTCTGCAAGGTCGATCGCATCGGGTTTTGCACCAATCAATTCAACGTTGTACTTATCCAGTACTCCGTTATGAAAAAGGTCCAGTGCGCAGTTAAGACCGGTCTGACCGCCCATGGTCGGCAATATGGCATCGGGCTTTTCACGCTCGATAATTTTCTCAACCACACGCCAGTCTACCGGTTCAATGTAGATCGCATCTGCCGTAGCAGGATCGGTCATGATGGTGGCCGGATTGGAATTCACCAAAATCACCCGGTAGCCTTCCTCACGCAGCGCTTTACAAGCCTGGGCACCGGAATAATCGAATTCGCATGCCTGCCCTATCACGATAGGACCCGCACCGATAATCAGAATACTTTTTATATCACTACGACGAGGCATGTTGTTTCATCAGTTCGGTGAAGCCTGCAAATAATTGGTCAACATCGTGAGGCCCGGGGCTCGCCTCCGGGTGCCCCTGAAAACTAAAGGCTGGCGCATTGGTAAGCCTGATACCTTGCAGCGTGTTATCAAACAAAGATTTGTGGGTCGCAACCACGTTGTCAGGCAGTGTTGCTTCATCAACCGCAAAGCCGTGGTTCTGACTGGATATCATGACTTTACCGGTTTCCAGATCCTGCACCGGATGGTTAGCACCGTGATGACCAAATTTCATTTTTACGGTTTTTGCACCACTGGCAAGCGCCAGCAGTTGATGACCGAGACAGATACCAAACATCGGTATCTTTTGCGCTATGAACTCAGCAATGGAAGCAATCGCATAGTCACAAGGCTCCGGATCACCCGGGCCATTGGAGAGGAACACGCCATCTGGCTTCATAGCCAGTACTTCAGCAGCGGGTGTTTTAGCTGGCACTACCGTCACGCTGCATCCATGGTCGGTGAGCAATCTGAGTATGTTGCGCTTAACCCCGAAGTCGTAAGCCACTACCTTGAATTGGTTATGTGCCGGACGCGGGTAGTCGTGTTGTCCCAGCCACCAGGTACCCTCTTCCCATTGATAGGGTTTAGCGATGGTCACTTCCTTTGCCAGGTCAAGACCGACCAGCCCCTCAAATTCACGCGCATGTGCCAATGCAGTTTCTGCATCAGGAACCGCTGTTGCATCAATACAGCCAGACTGAGCACCCTGGGTGCGCAGAACCCGGGTGAGTTTGCGAGTGTCTATATCGGCAATGGCGGCAATGTTGTTTTCTGCAAGATAACGATCCAGTGAATCTTCACTGCGAAAGTTACTGTGCAACAACGGCAAATCACGAATCACCAGACCTGCTGCATGCGCGGCATCGGATTCGCAGTCTTCACGATTAACCCCAGTGTTACCAATATGAGGCGCGGTCAAGGTAACAATTTGACGAGCGTATGAAGGGTCTGTGAGTATTTCCTGGTATCCGGTCATCGCGGTATTAAATACCACCTCACCGATCCCCAGGCACTCTGCACCGATCGCGCTGCCATGGAACACAGTTCCGTCAGCCAGAGCGAGAATTGCGTTTCTACGCAAGGTAAGTAGTCTCAGATAGCGGGTTAAGAGGCGCGCGACAGATGAGCACCGCGCGGTTTCCACATTTTACTCAATCGCCTGTCAACTGTCTAACAGACTTGTGCCCCGGAGGCGTGTTGCGGTGCAAACTTTCCAGCATTTTCCCGGCGCTTTTGACCGTAGGCAAACCCGTCTGTGACGGTTAGACTGCCAACACCTTCAATTTACCACCGACACCCTACTCCAAAAGGTTAACAAAACTTCAAGGTCAGATTCTGAACACGACTGCAGATGCATCCAACCGTGCCGAGACCGGCACCAACTGGCAAACTGTCACCGCTGCATGCTGCGCGATCACGGTTTTCGGTTTGGCCTTTGGCATGACCTACCCGCTGCTGTCGCTGATGCTGGAAGAGCGAGGCGTGGCCGCGAATATTATCGGCCTCAACAGCGCCATGATGCCGCTTGGCATACTCATCTTCTCACCTTTTATCCCTTCACTGTGCCACAGGTTTGGTGAAAAAAAGGTCGCCATCACCGCGGCCATCGTGACCGGCATTCTTATCCTTTTCTATAAACTCTTTGACCAACTGAGTGCGTGGTTCCTGATCAGAGTTTTACAGGGAATGTCGATTGCCACACTGTTCGTTCTGAGTGAGGCATGGATTGTCGGCGCTTCATCAAAACAGCACCGCGGAAAGATTGTAGCGATTTACGCAAGCGTACTATCCGCAAGCTTTGGTGCCGGACCGGCACTGATCGGTTTTATTGGAGCCAGTGGCTGGGCACCTTTTGTCATTGGTGCATGCGTCATATTTATCGGAGTGATTCCGGTCACTATGATTAAAACCACCACCATCAATGCAGATGATGCTCAAAAACCAAGCATCATTGCGTTCCTGCCAAAAGCGCCCATGTTGATTGCAGCGGTTACCTGCTTCTCGGTGTTTGATGCCGCAACCCTGGCACTGTTGCCGGTCTATGGTGTAGAGAACAACCTGACCCCGCGTATTGCAGCCTTTGCACTCACGGCGCTCATTATCGGCAATGTCTTTTTGCAATATCCACTGGGTGTACTGGCAGACCGTTACCACTCTCGCCAGGTACTGACCTGTTGCGCTGTGATCGCATCGGTCAGCAGTCTGTTTATTGCGTGGACAATCAATTCGTGGTTGCTTTGGCCACTGCTGGTGATAGCAGGTGCCACAGGCTACGGAGTCTATACGCTCTCGCTGAAAGAATTAGGAGATCGGTTTGATGGGCAGGAACTCATCAACGGCACGGCGGCATTTGGCGCGATGTGGGGGTTCGGTGCGCTGCTTGGGTCAATCGCCGGTGGCTGGTCAATGACTCTGTCCAGCCACTACGGCCTGCCATTTTTACTGGCAGGTATCTACTTTCTGCTAGGTTCCGGTCTGCTACTGCGCAGATCACCGGAGTAACTCACCCACTCAAAGTGGCGAAATAATCACCCGTTGATATTGGTAATTTCCAGCTCGGTGTAGTTCTGACGGTGCCCCATCTCACGACGGTAGTGCTTACGACGGCGGAACTTAACTATGTCCACTTTCTTGCCACGACCATGAGATAACACCGTGGCACTCACTGACGCACCATCTATCGCAGGAGCGCCGGTAGTGATCTTGTCACCCTCACCGACCATCAAAACCTGGTCTAGCTTGATCGCATCACCTTCATTCGCATCAAGTGATTCAACTCGGAGCTTGTCGCCCTGGCTGACTCGGTATTGCTTGCCACCGGTTTTAACTACCGCGAACATGGGGGATCCTTATCTGAAACTGGCCCGAAACCGGGCAAAGCCGGCAAGAATAGCCTGCGTTTTTGTATCAGTCAATGGCCTTGGCAAACTCAACCTCTTAATGTGCCCAGGCGTTCACATCACTCAGTCAGGTACAAATTTGCACAGCAGGCTAGAATACCGGTATGAGTTTACCAATGGACGCACTATAGCAATGGCAGTAATCGATCTGGACAAACTGCGGGACCCGTCTTACAACGATAATCCCTGGGCCAAAGACAAGAAAAACAAAGCCGGAGGTGGCGGCGGCTTTGGCAGCGGCGGTGGCCTGCCCTTTAAGCCCAGTGGCGTGTTCGGTATTCTCGGGCTTATCGGCCTGATTGCGCTGGCCATACTTATATATACCGGCTTCTACACCGTACCCAGTGATTCGATCGGGGTAGTCACACGTTTTGGCGCATACTCAAAACAGGAATCCCCTGGCCTGCACTTCAAACTCCCATGGGGAGTCGATGAAGTCACCATCGTGCCAGTTGAGCGGCAGTTAAAACAGGAATTTGGTTTTGCCACACAAGGCGCCACCAACCCGAGCCAGGCACGAGCCAACTCACTGACCGAACAAAAACAAATGGTCACCGGTGATCTGAATGCCGCACTGGTTGAGTGGGTGGTTCAATATCGTATCGCCGAGCCAACCAAATACCTGTATGACGTCCGTAATCCAGCTGAAACGCTGCGCGATCTCTCTGAGTCAGTCATGCGTGAGGTGGTTGGTGATCGCACCGTTGATGAAGTAATCACCATTGGCCGACAGGAAATAGAAAGCGAAGCCTTGTCAAAAATGCAGGAGCTCACATCAAAATACGGTATCGGTGTCAGCATTGATCAGGTTCAGTTAAAGAACATTAACCCGCCTCGACCCGTACAAGAGTCCTTCAACGAGGTTAACCAGGCACAGCAGGAAAAAGAAAGCCTGATCAATGCCGCACGACGCGAGTACAACAAAGTGATACCACTCGCTGAAGGTGAAAAAGATCAACGGATTCGAGCTGCAGATGGTTATCGTTTAAAACGAATCAATGAAGCAGAAGGTGACGCTGCCAGATTCACCGCAGTATTTAAGGAATACACCAAAGCTCCGGAAGTGACTCGACGCAGAATCTACATTGAAACGTTACAGGAAGTACTGCCAGAGCTGGATTCCAAAATAATCATGGATGAAAAATCGCAGCAAATTCTACCGCTGATCAATCTCGGCAACCAAAAGGAGCTGCTCAAATGAGGCATCTCATCTTATTAGCCATATTCGGCCTTCTTATCTTGATCAGTAATGCTTTTTATAAAGTGAAAGAAACTGAACAGGTCATCATTACCCAGTTTGGAGAACCAGTGGGTGATCCTGTAAAAGATGCAGGTTTGAAGATGAAAATACCCTTTATACAAAAGATAAACCCGATAGAAAAACGCATCCTTGAGTGGGACGGCAGCCCGACTAACATGCCCACTAAAGATAAACTTTATATCGCAGTAGATCTATTTGCACGCTGGCGCATTGTTGATCCACTACAGTATTTTCTACGCCTTCGCGACGAACGCAGCGCACAGTCAAGGCTCGATGATATCCTCGGCAGTGAAACACGCAATGCCGTTGCAAAACACGAGTTGATTGAAATCGTCCGCACCACCAAAGATCGTAAACCGGTACGTGATGCATCGCTTTCGGAGGCGGATCTTGAAACATTGGGCAGCCTGGTCCCTATCAGTAAGGGCCGTGCACTGGTAGAAGAGGAGATTTTCAGCGCCGCCGCAGACAAAGTCAAAGTATTCGGTATAGAACTGCTGGACATCCGCTTTAAGCGAATCAATTACAATGAAAGCGTGCGACCCAAGATTTATGAACGCATGATCAGTGAGCGCCGCCAGATCGCAGAACGATTTCGCTCAGAAGGCAACGGTGAAGCTGCGCGTATTAACGGCCTTAGGGAACGCGATCTCAACAAAGTGGAATCTGAAGCCTACAAAGAGGTAGAAGAAATCCGCGGCGCGGCTGATGCAGAAGCCACAGAGATATACGCCAAAGCCTATGACTCAAGCGACGAGGCAAGAGATTTTTATGAGTTCCAAAAAACAATGGACATGTATAAGTCTGTGATCAAAAACAACACCACCTTAATGCTCTCCACCGAGAGCGAGGCCTTTAAGTACTTAAAAGGCATGGAGCCTGAGTGACCACTGGAACAACCCAGACTAGGAACAAACCTTGATACAAGCTGGCAGCCTGCGGGCTGTCAGTCAATCTTGTCTCAGTGAGAGCAGACCCGCGGTTTAGTCGTTCAGCCACTCAGCAATACGGGTCTTAAGCCCGCCTCATCAGTTATCTAACTGCTCGCCACACAACACCACTTGTCTGGCACACAGGTAATTACCAACCCCCATAACCCTGTCTACGGATCGTGTGGCGTCGTTTCTTTTTTCCATCCAAGTCCGCACGCTACTAAAGACGCAAATTATCGCGCCTGTACCCTCTCATTAGTTACGAAAAAGTGAGGTGAATAAATCGAACCTCCGTCAGGTTTTCAAATCCTAGTATTCAAGAACAACGTTTCTGCGAATGACAATTTAAATCAGATGAGGGCTACAAAATGATCACAACCTGTGCAAAACCCGACACCTCCATGTCGAGCGTCATTGAACCGACTGCCAAACCTGTTGAACTACAGCTTGCGAATCCTGCTTTCAGCAAGGCTCAGTCATTCGCTGCAGTGGCGCGTTCTGACTTATCTATTACGGTAAAAAACGGGATTGCGACACTTTCAGGCAATACTGAATCGCTAGCCGATGCCAATATGGTTGAATACCTGGTTTCCCGAATGAAGGATGTGACTCGAGTTATTAATCTCATCTCTTATGCCTAACTTCGAGGTGAGTTATTTTGGCGTGCGTTACTTTAGATCTGCAACCCTCCATGCGAATGACGCCGGAGCGATTTAGATACTGCTACAGACACTGCAATACTGAAACAAAACTAAGCTATGGCGGTTAATGCTATCCATGGCTCTATATCGCCCGCCATACCTCGCACTTCACCGAGCTCGACCTTTTCAACCATAAAGCCTGCTTTACCCAGGTGACTGGCTAGCTCTTCCTGCGAGTAGTAACTGTAAAGCCGATCAAATTTATCACGCCTGGAACCCTCGCCTGCTTTCATACACAATTGAAATACTCCCGAGCTTTTCAAGGCTTGCTTTAGTGCAGCCAGAATTATCGGAAATTCTTCCGGTGTGGCATGTAGAAGACTGAAATTTGCCCAAACACCGTCATAGGTATCAATGGTATCAATGTCTTCAAACGCTGCCTGACGCGCACCGATGTTAAATACAGCATTAGCCAGATTAACCATTTCCAGTGACGCATCAACCGGATCAACCCTCAAGCCATGCTCTTGCATAATCATTGAGGCACTGGCTGGGCCACATCCAAGATCAAGAACATAGTCATGCGGCTTAAACTTCGCAATGAAGTTAAGTAACCGTTGGTCTTCAGGTTGTTTTTTAAGTATCTCCAGATAATTATCTATCTGGGAATCGTAGGCAGTAATCGTTCTTTTATCGGTCATGAACTAAAACTTCAAAGGATTTCTCCAGAGTTCATTTCAAGCGCTGTTATTGCGAGTTTCGTGATCTGCGATTTTCAAAGTCATGATTTTACGACCGGCAGATCTTCTCGCCCACCCCACTCAGTCCACGATCCATCATAGACTGCACAATCATCTCGGCCAATACAGTGCAAACCCAATGTGAGAATTGCCGCTGTGACACCGGAACCGCAACTGGTGATAATAGACTTACCTTCTATCAGACTGGCTGCATCAAAAACTTCGCGCAGCGCCTCATTGGTTTTGAGCTCAC
>CAZQKJ010000177.1:0-7420 GCA_964593315.1 uncultured Granulosicoccaceae bacterium | reverse complement strand
GTGTGCAGAAGAAATGGAAAATTAACGCATGACAATTGCAAGGTCGGGGAGCCGAATGGCGATACTGTTGAAATACTGATATTTCGTCCTAGCAGAAAAGAGGTTGTCGATAGATCAACTGTCCTCGAACTTGTAGATATAAGTGAATCAGCAATCGGGGATAAAATTGGCATACTATTCCGTACCATGAGCTCTAAAGGTGAAGATGAGGGTGTTGGAAAAATCAGAAACGCCGAAAGCGTACAGGCCTGCGAATTGGTTGAATTGAAAACAGAAACAGTAACTTTGCAATGCGATAATGAAACCTTCGATGTAAAAAAGGAATGGGCAATCGGTCTGCGGAATTATTAGCAATAAATAGACTATATCTCGATGGAAACAGTCTCCCTACGATTGTGTGAGCGCTCCAGTAATGGTTCAGGAGCCAAGGACCGATAGGACCGATGTTTAGATATGTTAGCGCCGGACAGCTGTAGCACGAGCGGCTTTGGGCAAAAAGCTGTCCTTTACACCCTATAGTTACCCGCTTTACCATTCTGGGTGATAATTGTAAGCGCGTCATCACTGCACTGCGCGTCTGAACCAATATCCACTTTATTCAGATCCCAAATCAACTAAGTCCCCTGCTGTCGAGAGAGCGATGATCTGATGCAACACAGTGGAATAAACTTTTTTAATGCTGATGTGAACGCTGTATTACAGAGGAGACGACTTTATCACTCACATGAATGTCAAGAATCGCCACACATGAACCTGGTGCAGAATCGTTATCCAACTTACCAAACTGTTCAATCAGCGGTGGTAGTTGATCTAGGCTGGTAACAGTCGCCCCTGTCGCACCGAATCCATTGGCAATGGATTCAAAAGACGGCCTGCCAAATACCGAACCCTGCTCTGGCAAACCTTCTGCACGTAATTTGTGCACCTCGGAGCCATAGGCACCATCATTCATCACAACGATCAATATATTCATATTGTGGCGAATGATTGTCTCGATCTCCTGGATATGCATCAGTAAGCTGCCATCGCCATCAAAAAGCACTACTCGATTATCTGGCTGTGCGGCGGCGACCCCCATGGCAAATGATAAGCCGTTACCAATGGCACCAAACTCACGAATGGTAAGGAAACGATCGGCAGGCCGCTTTTTCATTTGAGCGAAAAAACACGAACAATGACCGGATGAATTGACCGTATACCAGGTCGACGGAATCAGATCATCCAGCGCGGCAACCACATCACGTGGATCTAGCAGACCTGGTTCAATAGGGAACTCTGCATCATCAGCGAGCCTGTTGCTAATGTCAGCTGCAATTTGATCTGATCTCCAGTAATTTGCATTCGGCTTCCGGCGCTGCGGAATCATCCGGCACAATGCTTCAACACCCAATTTTGCATCACTGCGAAGATGATGATTGGCCGCACGCCTGCCATGACTGGTAGCATGTGGCTCGAGATCAATTTGCAAAACTTTGTCTGCGGTGAAGAGTTTGCCACTATCCGAATTATGACTGGCAAGGCTACAACCGACAGCGATTATTAAATCCGCTTCCTGAAGATATTGTCTGGCGGCAGCACTTGAAAACCCGCCTGCAACACCGACGCTATAAGCATCTTCATAAAACAATCCTTTTGCCGGTAGCGTCGTTGCTAATAATGCGCCCATAAGACTTGCAAGCTGTTGACAGGCAGGCCCTGCGTTTGACTTAACACAGCCCAGCCCCGCCATTACTACAATTTTGTCCGCAGCATCTATAAGTGCTGCTGCGTCATCCAGACTACCTGTATCCGGTAACAAGGGTGGACTGTCCGGTATCATCTCGTGTGAGGCGGGTAGCGAATCAAGCGGTCCTTGCCACTGGTCGTTCTGCAAGTCCAAAGGCACTCCGATAACAACAGGACACTGACTGGTCACTGCTGTTATGAAAGCATCCCGAACTTGCTCTCTCATCGAACGCTGGTGTTTCAGACTTAAGTAGGTGGCACCACAGGCATCAACAAAGGGTTTTTGATCAATTCCCTGGTTGTACCAGGAAGTTTTCACTGGCGCTTCACCTGCAAATATAACCACTGGTATCCGCGCTCGCACTGCGGCAGGCAACGCTGTCATTATTTGGGTTAGGCCCGGACCACAGGTGACTGTGGCCACCCCCACCTTGCCCGTACTTCGTGAATAGGCCATTGCAGCTGCGACAGCACAATGCTCATGCCTGACGTATATAAACTCACAACCTTGCGCCGCCATAGCTGCGGCCCAGTTCATATTGGCATCGCCTAAAAGTGCAAAACAAGTAACTACCTGCTCTGCAGTAAACGCGCTGGCCAGCACATCATACACAGGCTTACTATTCATCAGGTCCACTACGAAGCTTATTCAGCAACAACGTACCATACTATTGGTGCGTTGTGATTATCCTCAAAGGGAAATCATGTATGTCTTGCAAGTAACGCCTCTTCAAAATTAACAAAAAACTTTTTCGCCAATCGTTTAGAGGTGCCTTCAATAAGCCGACTACCTACCTGCGCCAGCTTTCCACTAATATCAATCTGCACTTCGTAGCTGAGCAAGGTACCTCCCTCCTGCTCAGTCAGATCTACCACCGCGCCACCTTTTGCAAAGCCCGCGATTCCTGCATCTCCACTTCCACTAAGACTAAACTTCTCCGGTCCTTCACTGGGATCCAGCGTGACATCGCTACTGAAGCTGGCTTTTACCGGCCCGAATTTTACGACAACCGTTGCTTCTACTTCGGTGTCGCTTTTTTTTATTAACTCTTCACAGCCTGGAATACTGGCCTTGAGTATTTCGGGATCATTTAGCGCCTGGAATACCGCATCTCGCCCCACCGGGACTAAAACCTCATCATTTAATATCATTGCTGAATTCTCTTCGTTTGTGTGGCGGAATTTAATCTTCCGCATACGACTAAAGTTTAGTAAGTTAAAATGGTTTATTTGGAACGACGTATTTGAATCAACTCTGCCAGTATCGAAAGCGCAATCTCCTGAGGAGTCACACCCTTTATATCGAGCCCGGCCGGACCCTTTATTTTATCCAGCGTTGTTTGAGCCGCGCCTTGCTCAGCCAGTACAGTATTCAGGTGCGCGAGTTTTCTGCCACTACCCACAAACGCCAGATGCTGTGACTCCAGCGAGAGCGCATGCGATAAGGCAGCGATATCACCACTCCCCTGGGTAGCAATGACAATGTAACGATGAGGATGCGATATCGGTATATCAGCAAACTCGTTGTAACAGTTGTCACTTCTGCCACCTTGTTCAATCCGCTTAGTATTACCCATGGTTGAGACCGTTAAATCAAACAGTGGAGCAAGGCGGACAAGCATGACTGCTACCGGACTTTCTCCCACAACCAGTAACTCGGGATTCGATAGTACAGGCTCTACAAATATGTCCATCGAGCCCTTACTGGGGCACATGTTACTGGCAATCAATACACCCTCATCTACCCCTGTGCTGAGCCCTTGTTCCTTGAGCAACTCTTCCGGCAGCAGTGATATTAATCGTGGCTCACCATCTGCCAGTGCTTCACGGGCGGCTTTAACCACTGCATGTCGCGCACAGCCGCCGCCAATCCATCCGTCTATTATCTCACCGTGTTCATTGAGCAGCGCTTTTGCACCAGGCTTTGCGGCGGTGACCGAGACCGTCCGAACTACCGTAGCAACTGCAAACGCTTCACCACTCTTTTTCATGCGCAGTACTGTGGCGTCCAGATCGGAACTTAAACCAGTATCTGTTGAATCACTCATGCGAATTACCGTAAACCATACAACGCCACTACAGACGCTGCAGATGGGGTTCAAGCGCCGCCAGGCTCTCGAGCGTATTTGCCGCCGCAAACAAATCCAGGTACGGCATTGCGGCTACCATGCCACTGGTTACTGGTTGGTAGTCTTTCCAGCCCTTCAAAGGATTGAGCCAGATTATTCGACAGCCTCTTTTTTTAAGCCGCCGCAGTGCATCACTCATTTTCTCAGGCGGCTCGGTGTCATATCCGTCGGATAAAATGACAACAACACTGTTTCCACTAACGGATTGAGCTGCATACTGATCGTTAAAGCGCTGCAGATTAGACCCGATCTTTGTACCACCACCAAAGCCCTGCGCCATAAGCGATAATCGATTTACCGCTCTGAAGGTATCGTTGTCACGCAGTGCATCGCTAACACGCACCAGCGCCGTATGAAAAAGATAAGCATCAGTGCGCTGATCGTGACTTACCAGCCCCTTCAGGAAAGACAAAAATACTCTTGCGTACACAGTCATTGAACCAGATACATCCAACAACGCGACAACATTTATCGGACGATCAGGTTTATGGCGCTTGTAGAGTTTTAACGGCTCACCACCACGGCTCACGCTCTCGCGTATCACTCGGCGCAGATCAATAGAGGCACCTTTTTTTGCAGCGCGTCGCCGACGAGATGTCCGTCTGGCGATAGCCCTGGCCAGTTGTACTGCAACCGCCTCTGCACGCTGAACACTCTCAGGTGTCATCAACTCACGCAAATCAATTTTTTCAATGTTACTGGTTCGGGAAGCTACTAACTTTCCATCATCACTGTGTGCCGACTCCCCGTCACCGGTCGGATCATCAGCCGCTTCATCAGCTGTGCCTTTTTCATCACTTTGCTGAGTAGTATCTACTCCGGGTTGGAAAACACTCGGGCTCGATTTTTTCTGCCGATGATCTGTGCCCGTTACCGATTGCCTTTCACGTCCAGCGTTGCGCCAATACGCTGTAAACAGTTCGTCAAACTGATCAAAGTGATCAGCACGGGCAGCACAGACTGTCTTGCAGGCAAGTCGAAACTCTTCAATGTCTGCCACATTGATATGCGTTAGTGCCTGTAAGGTCTGGCTATACTCAGATACCGTGATCGGCAAACCGTTATCACGCAGATGCGACATAAAGCCTGAGAGCCGCTCGCGCGGACCGGACACTGTGTTCGGAAACCGGGTTAACTGCATTAAATCAACTTGCCTGCCAGCCGCTGACTGACCTCGACTGGCACAGAAGCGATGTCCGCCTGAGTCTTCAACAAACACACCAGAGTGGACTGTAGTTCGACAGGGTCTTGCGTGAGGTCAGCGATACCAAGACCAGAAACAGCCGCAGACCAGTCGAGCATTTCGGCAATACCGGGATTCTTTTCCAGGTCTTCTTTTCGTAAAGCCTGCACAAACCCGACAATTTGTGTGGCCAGTTGTTGATCGATACCCGGCATACGCTTGTTTAGAATCGATAACTCGGTGCTGGCGTCGGGATACTCAACAAATGAATACAGGCAGCGACGCCGCAGCGCATCAGATAAATCCCTACTACCGTTAGAAGTGAGTATTACCATCGGTCTGGAGGTCGCCTCAATCGTACCAAGCTCAGGAATCGAGATTTGAAAATCCGACAAGACCTCCAACAGGTACGCCTCAAATTCTTCATCGGCACGATCAATTTCATCGATCAGTAAAACAGGAGGCTGCGATTGCGATATGGCTTCCAGCAGCGGTCTTTTCAGTAGATACCGCTCTGAGAAAATTTGCTCATCGATCTGTTCTGTAGATAGATCTCTCTCTGCCACTGCACGAACACTCAGCAACTGACGCTGATAGTTCCATTCATAGATCGCAGTACTGGCGTCTAGCCCTTCATAACACTGCAAGCGAATTAACTGTGTTGACTTCAATGCAGCAAGCATTTTAGCAACTTCAGTTTTGCCCACCCCTGCTGCTCCTTCAAGCAGCAGGGGTCGTTGCAGTTCTAACGACAGATGAATGGCCATTGCCAGTTCATTCGACGCAATATAGCCTGCGTCTGCCAGGTTAGTCTGTAGCTCTTTCCAGTTCATACAGTCTTGCAGTTACCGTAAATTTAAAAGTAAAGTCTACGAATGTAACCCAAGCTGATTCGCCGTTTTCCATACTCGCCAGTGATCATGCGGCATGTGCGTATGAGTTAAACCAAACGCACGGAACGCATCGTTAATGGCATTGGAAAATGCCGGCACTCCCCCAACATTGGGACTTTCACCAACCCCTTTGGCACCAATTGGATGATGCGGACTCGGTGTTTCGGTGTAGTCAGTGGTGTAGTTGGGTGTTTCCCAGCTGGTCGGGATAAAGAAGTCCATGAGCGATCCAGTTTTAACGTTACCTAGCTCGTCATAGGCGATCTCCTGCCCCAACGCTATCGCCAGTGCCTCGGTTAAACCACCGTGTACCTGACCTTCAATAATCATCGGGTTGATACGTGTGCCACAGTCATCGAGCGCATAAAAACTGCGGATTTCTGACACACCGGTATCGACGTCAATATCCATAACAGTGATATAAGCACCAAACGGGTATGTCATGTTTGGCGGATCATAGTAGCTTACGGCTTCAAGCCCTGGCTCGACACCTGGAATCGCCTGATTATAAGATGCGAAAGCCACTTCCTTCATGGTTTTAAAGCGCTCCGGAGCACCTTTCACTACAAAGCGATCTACCTCCCACTCGACATCGTTGTCGTGCACTTCCAGCAGGTACGCGGCGATCATCTGAGCTTTAGCGCGAATCTTTCTTCCGGCCATCGCAGTAGCTGCTCCTGCAACCGGTGTAGATCGGGAACCGTAAGTCCCTAATCCGTATGGTGCGGTATCGGTGTCACCCTCTTCGATGGTGATGTCATCAGCTGATATACCGATTTCAGAAGCTAGAATCTGGGCAAACGTAGTGGCATGCCCCTGGCCCTGTGAAATAGTACCAAGCCTTGCAATGGCGGAGCCCGTCGGGTGGATACGAATTTCACAACTGTCAAACATACCCATACCCAGGATATCGCAGTTCTTGACCGGGCCGGCACCAACAATCTCAGTGAAGTGACACAAACCGATGCCCATGAGCTTACGGGTTTCACCGGCTTTAAAGGCTTCAACCTGTTTGGCCTGCTCTGCTCGCAACCCTTTATAGTCTACGGCGTTAAGTGCTTTATCCCAGGCTGTTTGATAGTCGCCAGAATCGTACTCCCAGCCAAGCGCTGAGTGATACGGAAATTGGTCTTTCTTAATGAAATTTATCGAGCGTAACTCTGCAGCATCCATATCCAGTTTTATGGCGAGCACTTCAATCATGCGTTCTATAAAGTAGGCAGCTTCAGTTACCCGGAATGAACATCGGTAGGCCACACCACCGGGCGCTTTGTTGGTGTAGATACCATCCACTGCAAGATAGGCTGTAGGTATATCATACGAGCCGGTGCAGATATTCATAAAGCCTGCCGGGTACTTTGTTGGATCGGCACAGGCATCAAACGCACCGTGGTCAGCTGTGGTGTGACACCAAAGTCCGAGAATTTTACCTTCTTTGGTGGCAGCGATTTTGCCTTGCATCCAGTAGTCACGTGCAAAAGCCGTTGCAC
>CAZQKJ010000176.1:0-7428 GCA_964593315.1 uncultured Granulosicoccaceae bacterium | reverse complement strand
CCAGACCCAGCACCTCGTTAACAATAAAACGCTCTATTCAAGTTGCTTTCTTGCACGTTTGAGAAACACACCCATTTCTTTCGATGCCTGCTTATCGCCTTTTGCATCGGCTATTTCAATACCCTGCTCATAGGTGTTGATCGCATTACTGTAATCTTTAAGGTCAAAGTAACAGCGACCAAGCAGCTTCCATGCGGCGCTATATTGCTGATCAAACTCCAGCGCTTTGAGTAAATGTACTATGGCATCGCACTCACGCGATTCAGATACATAAGCGTTACCAAGCGAGTATCGCAGCAGTGCGCTATCTGGTCCCTTTTCAAGCAACGCTTCAAACGTTGTACTATCCGGCATAGATATTCACTCCTTACGAGCAACCAGATAAGACTGATTGCGAAAACCCTGTGATTGATCGCCTACCACCCCAAGATCACTGAATACTACAACCCTCAAAATCGGGAACAGGCTTAACAATTCATTGGTGTGCAACAAATACTCAGGGTTAGACGGCCCGACTGATGGATCGGCTTTATCTATTACAAAGGTCTGATAGTATAACAACCCACCCGGAGCAATCGCCGCAGTGATTGCATCACACAGTGGTCTATCGAGATACTGTGATACCACTATCACATTGTATTGAGCACAAGCCAGAAACTCAGTGTCCACAGCTTGCCTTTGTGTTGAAACCAGTGGGTGCGCCCTTGCCTGCAATATATCCATCGCAACACCCGATACATCTACTGCTGTTACATTGAGCCCTTGGTCAGCCAGAAACAGCGCATTTCCACCCAAGCCACTGGCAAGATCAAGTGCAGTACCGGATGTTGGCAGCAAATACTCAAACTGACGTAATGCATCACAAGGTTGAGGCATCGCAGAGTGATCCGCATTGGCATAGATGCGATCCCACTTTTGTTGGGCTTCTAACAAAATTACTTACGCCAGAAATGCGGTGTAAGAAGAACGAGCAAGGTCAATATCTCCAGTCGCCCTAGCAACATGGCAAAACACAATAGCCCCAGCTGTATACCGTTAAGCGAACTGTAGTTAGCAGCTACATCGCCCAGCCCCGGACCCAGATTATTCAAACAGGCAACCACGGCAGAAAAAGCGGTTTCCTGATCAAGTCCGGTTGCCATCATTGCCAGCAACATGACAACAAGAATAAAGACATACGCTGCAAAAAACCCCCAGATCGCATCAATAACCTTAGGTGGGATCGATTTGCGACCGACCTTCACAGGTAACACAGCGTGCGGATGTACCATACGCACGAGCTCCCGCATACCTTGCTTAAAAAGGTACACCACTCGAATAACTTTCATACCACCACCGGTAGAGCCTGCGCAGCCGCCGACAAAACTTGCCAGCAGTAACAGGACCGGCAAAAAGCTTGGCCAGGTATGGTATTCCCGTGTAGTGAATCCGGTCGTAGTCGAGATGGATACAACCTGAAAGACACCATCATAAAATGCACTGCCGATATCTTCAGTATTGGTTATGAACAAATAAGAGACAGTCACTACGCTCAGAAAAACGATAATACCAATGTAGGTTTTAAACTCGGCATCATCGATATAGGCCCCCAGAGACATTGATCGCAGCGCTAAATAATGTAATCCGAAATTCACCCCTGAAAATAACATAAACACGACTGCGACCATCTCAATCGCACTGCTTCGGTAAAAGCCGATACTGGCATCATGAGTTGAGAACCCGCCTATCGCAACGGTCGAGAAGCTATGCCCGATTGCATCAAACAATGGCATACCGGCAACCCAGTAGGACACCATACAGGCGACAGTTAAACCGAGATAAATATACCAAAGCAACTTGGCAGTATCGGCCACTCTGGGTGTGATCTTTTCTTTCTGCGGACCGGGAGTTTCAGCCCTGAATAGCTGCATACCGCCACCCACACCTAATAAAGGTAAAATGGCAACTGCCAATACAATAATCCCCATACCACCCAGCCACTGTACAAACTGGCGATAAAGCAAAATACTCTCTGGCAGTGCATCCAGACCAACAATCACGGTAGCGCCGGTAGTGGTAAACCCTGACATGGATTCAAACACGCTCTGGGCAATCGTTAAATCCACATGGTTATCAATATACAACGGTATAGCGCCGAACAAGCCAAGCACCGTCCAGAACATCACAACAATGACATAGCCATCAGCTGATTTAAGCGGCTTTTTATAATTGCGTAACGGCAGGTATACCGCAAGACCGATAGCCAAAGTCACAACAAATGCTACGAAGAAGGACTGCGCAGAACCATCTTTGTAGAACAGTGAGACTATTCCGGGGATAAACATCGTCACACTGAATAAAGACAACAATACACCCAGCACTCTTAAAACAACCAGAGTCTGCATTACTCACCTGCACCATTTGTCACTGATCCGATTAAAGATCGGGACAGGCTATAAAAGGTGTGTGCTTTATTGTGATAATTCATCAGTAAACTGCACCTACCTGAAAGAGTTTTTCGACATCTGGTATTTGCTCTTTGTCGGCTACAAAAACCACAACGTGATCTTCTGCTTCTATTTCCAGATCATTGTGTCCGATTATCACCTGATTACCCCGTACAACCGCGCCGATAATCGTACCCTCGCCGAGAGGCAGTTCCGCTATGGAGCGGCCAACCACCAAAGAAGTCTCTCTATCGCCATGTGCAATGGCTTCAAGGGCCTCGGCCATTCCACGACGCAGTGAATGAACTGCGACTACATCGCCCCGCCGAACATGGCGCAGCAGTGCACCAATCGTGACATTGTGAGGAGAGATAGCGACATCGATAAAATCACGCTCCACCAGGTCAACATAGGCGGGCCGGTTAATCAGGGACATCACGGCTCTGGCACCCATTTTTTTAGCAACCATAGCAGAGAGTATGTTCGCTTCATCATCGTTGGTCAGCGCACAGTACAAGTCCATTGACTCTACATGCTCTTCAGAGAGCAGCTCCTGATCTGCAACATCACCATTCAGAACAATAGCGCTGTCCAGCAACTCGGCCAGCGTTTCAGATCGTTCAGGGTTTTTCTCGATTATTTTAACCCTGAACTTGGATTCAAGCCGTTGTGCCAAAGCCAGACCAATGTTACCGCCACCTGCAATCATCACATGCTTCGATGGCTTATCCGGCTTATGAAACTGCTCCATGATGTCAACGGTATGACCTTTAGCTGCGATATAAAAAACAATATCACCCTCTTGAATGATCGCATTCTCAACCACTACTGATCGATCATCCCGAAAAATTGCAGCAATACAGACTCCCACATTCGGCACCAGTTGATGGATGTTATCTACCGGCATGCCATTCATAGGCGCAGACTCTTCAGCAGTAACGCCCACCAAACGCACTCTTCCATCGGCAAAGTCAACGACCTGCAATGCGCCCGGGTGCTGAATAATTCTCTCTATGTGATCAGTGACCAGTCGCTCCGGACTGATCAGAACATCGATCGGAATATGTTTCTTCTTGAAAAGAGTTTCTTTTTCAACCAGATACTCCTGAGCTCGGACTCTCGCTATCCGACTGGTTGTTTTGAAAAGCGTATAGGCAATCTGACAGGCGATCATATTGGTTTCATCGCTGCTGGTGGCCGCGATGATCATGTCCGCATCTTCAGCTCCCGCTTGCTTTAAGGTATCGGGGTGAGCCGCATGACCACAGACAACACTGAGATCGATACGCTCCTGCAGCGCATAAAGCGTATCCCTATCAGTATCAACGACAGTGATATCGTTATTCTCAGATGCCAGATTGCGGGCTACTGTTGAGCCAACCTGTCCGGCACCCAGTACAATTATTTTCAATGTTTAAGCCTTAGCTAACCGTTGTTTCTGTTGGTGTGGCGAGCATATCGTGTAGAGAACGGGTTTCACAGATAATTTTCTTCTGATGTCGATGTCTTGCTGATAGTGGCAAAGGCGAAATTTTTCCGCGAAATCAAGATCAAGTGAGATCTGTCATCACTAAGAAAAATATCGGCCAGAATTATGTAGTCGCATTGTAAAGCAGGCCGCAGCACAGGCTCCTAGCCGCGTTTCCGACCCGCCTGTATACCGACGCTGCGCAATTTTCTATAAAGATGTGTCCGCTCCATAGCGACTACACGCGCTAACTCAACGATATTGCCATCCACACGATCTAACTGACTTTGCAGGTAGAGTCGCTCAAACTCCGTTCGGGCTTCGCGCAATGGCAGATCCAGCGGCAGCCGCATAACATCTGACCCCAACTCGTAGCTTTTCTCGGATTCACTGCCCACCAGCTTTTCAATTTCTGGCACATCAATTTCAACTTCATCCCCGAGGATAAGCAAACGTTGAACAACATTTGCCAGTTCGAGCACATTGCCCGGCCAGTCAAGGTTGCGCAAATGATTCTGTGCGGCAACGCTGAAGTGCCGATAGGACATACCTTCCTGCTCCACCATGCGGTCGACATAGTAGTTTAAAAGTGCCGGAACATCCTCACGATGTTCTCTTAACGGGCGCGTATTGATGACCAGCACATTTAACTGGTAGTAAAGTGATTCATTAAACAGGCCATGTGCCAATTGAGCCGACAGATCTACAGAAGACGTTGCGATCACGCGTGCATCAAATGCCACTGAATCATCCGCACCCCGATTGATCGATCCCTGTTTTAAGACATCGACCAGCAATGCCTGCGCAGTTTGTGACAACTCTTCCACATCAATTAAACACAGCGTACCGCCATTCGCAGACTCCAGAAAACCGGCGCTGTTGGCATCACCCATTAGATCACGTGACGCACCTGCCTCAGATAAACTGTCACAGCGCAGTTGAATAAAAGGGCCTGCGGCACGACTGGATGATCGATGCACATGCTGCGCGACCAACAATTTTCCAGTGGCGCGTTCTCCCTGTACCAGCACACCAGTATCACTGGTGGTAGTCGACTTTTCTATCGTTTCACGCAATTCTGTGATGTACTGACTATTGCCTACAATTTCAGGTATATCACGCTCCTTAACCGATGTTCTTTGCGCGGGCAATTGATTAAAGTTACTGATCGCCTTCTCTACACTTAGCAACAGCCGAGCAAGTGACAGTGGCTTCTCTATAAAATCAACCGCACCTAAGCGAGTTGCCTCAACTGCGGTTTCAACAGTTCCATGGCCTGAAATCATAACCACCGGAAAATTTAACATGCCCTGATCACGCCATTCTTTTAAAAGGCTCACTCCGTCTTGCTCCGGCATCCAGATATCCAGTAGCACAAGATCCGGCTGTCGTTCTTTGAGAGCTTCACGTGCAGAAGCTACATCTTCTGCAACCACCACAGCATAGCCTTCGTCTTCAAGAATCTCGCGGACCAGCTCACGGATGTCCGGCTCATCATCAACAACTAAGACCTGGGATTGACTCATGCTGCATCTCCATGAAGATTAGATTGTCGAAGTGACGCTGGAAAGATAAGCACAATACGACCACCACCGTATGGCAGACGGCCACTGCCGTTCTCGGCTCGGACTGTACCACCGTGTTCTTCAACTATTTTTTTAACAATAGCCAGACCCAAACCTGTGCCTTTGGTTTTTGTTGTAACGTAAGGTTCAAACAATCGTTCGCGCACCTCGCTGGCAAAGCCCGGACCGTTGTCTTCAATAACCAGTTCAATTTTTTCAGCTTTACGATCAGTGATCAGCTGCGTGCTGATGACAAGCCTGCGATCAGTTTTATCCAATGATGCTTCCAGTGCGTTCTTAATCACATTGTGCAAGACCTGTCGGAGTCTATCCGGATCACATTGCATGAGCGGCAATCGATCATCAAGCATCAATTCAATATTTTCACCTTCACGGTATAGCAAACTGATATCTCTGATCAGCTTGTTCAAATTAATTGCTATAAAATCAGTTTGCGGGGTTGTCGCATAGTCTGCGAAGGCTTTCACCATAGACTTCATAGATTCCACTTGCTGCACAATGGTATTGGTCAGGCGCTTGAGCACAACCACATCATCACCTTCAAGCTTGCCTGCATATTTATGCTGCAGCCGTTCAGCAGAAAGCTGAATCGGTGTGAGCGGATTTTTAATTTCATGTGCAAGCCTTCGGGCCACCTCGCTCCAGGCTGCATTGCGTTGAGCTTCTACCACTTCACTGAAATCATCAAACACTAAAACGTGACCGGATTGCCCGACGCCACTACCCTGAATCTTCGCACCGCGACAGGTTACCAGCGCTCGCTCATCATCTTTGAACAGCTCAAGCTCGACACTCCAGTCCACTCGATCAGACTTGACTGCCGCATCAATACCGTTGAAGAACTGCCGCACATAACTATCGTCAACCTGTGCATCTGCAGGCGCCATTGTTTGAGCCTGAGTGTCCGCCATACGCAACTGTTCTACCGACACATTAAGAATTTCCGCAGCGCTGTGATTACAGGTTCGAACATCGCCCTCTTCATTAAGGGTTATTACTCCGGATGAAATTCGACTAAGCACCAGCTCAAGATAAGAGCGCTGCTCTTCAACCAACTGTTGGCTGCTACTGGCACTGGCGCGCGCCGCCTCAATCTTGTCAGTCATATCGTTAAACGAGTTCACAAGATAACCAAGCTCATCGCGACCGCTGGTATACAGGCGGGTGGAGTAATCACCGGCTGCAACTAATCTTGTACCATCGACAAGATCATGCACAGGCACCATCAAACGACGGGCTGCATAAAACGCCACCCAGACCGCCATCATCAGGCTTAAAAAAACTGCAAGCGTGAGTGTTGCAATAGAACTTTGCTTCAACGGCTCACGCAGGAAAGTCAGCTGGCGATAGTTTCTAAAACTCTCCTGCACGTTGGCCGCGAGTTCGCTGGAAGTTCTGGGCACGGGATAAGTAGCGTACAGAACAGAAACACCTTGCACCGGGTCTGATGAAAACACCGGCACCACTGAACGGATCTGCAGTTCACCGTCGAGTAGCGGATCAATACTTAAATAAGGCTCGCCATCTCGTGCACGCGAGACAATATCGTCAGCCGGTCGATCGGGTGACACATTCACCGTGCCTGAAAATGCTGTGGTCGCGATAATTCGATTATCGGATCCAATCAAAGTAAGCTCTGACGCTTGGGCATCAAGTCCGATATCGTTTAGCTCAAGGACTGCGAGCTCATCGGGAATATCAAACAGACGTTCCGCTATTTCAACACTGACTCTTTGTCCGGTACGCATATAGACTGCGAGTGAGTCACGGCTTAGCTCCAGCGCATCATCAAGAGATCGCTCTACTTCTACATCGAACCAGCTATCAATGTTGGAGCGTAAAAATTTAACCGAAAAAGAATACACCAGCGCCATCGGCAACAACGCCATCACTACCAGCACGATCACAAGCTTAAGCGTTAACCTCGAACCTGAAACATTCTGTCTAA
>CAZQKJ010000175.1:0-7462 GCA_964593315.1 uncultured Granulosicoccaceae bacterium | reverse complement strand
GGCAGGCAGTCAGACCGGGTGACTCGATTCCAAAGAGGTTAACCAGTCCCTTAACTCCGTGATGTTGATCAGTGCTGATTTGAAAGTCAACGTTTGCGGTGCCGGGAGATTTTATTTTCGGGCGCACGCCGGCGTAGTCCGGCACCAGTGCATTGTCTGGCAGATCAGGCCAGTAGCGCCTGATGGCATTGTAGAAGTTATCCGCTCGGGATGGATCGACTTTGAAGTTAAAGGCCTGCGGCAAGTTTTTTTGAATCGGATCTTTAAGCCACTCAACATCGGGCCCAAATCGTTTTTGTCCGTCAAGATCAATAGTAAGATGAATGCCCAGCCCACCAGGCACCGGGGCCGGATAGATTAGTTTTGAGAACGGGGCGCCGCCGGCGCACTTGAAATAATTACCCTTGGCGAATAGTGCATTGGGCAGTGTGTTCATTTCAAAAGACCGGAACTGGTTTGCCAAAGGGATGGCATTTAATCCGCAACTATTGATTAACCGGGTAGTGGTGACTTGTGTGCCGTCAGTCAGGGTCAGGGTAAATAGATTGTCTGCGCAATGAACGGTGCCAACCTCACTGTGGCAAACAACTGCTCCACCCATCAGTTCGATATCGCCTTGCAAACTGATCATCAGTGAGTGGCTGTCTACAATGCCGGTAGATGGTGAGTGCAGGGCCGCAACACATCGTAACCCGGGTTGCATAGTGCGAGCATCATCGTCGCTGAGCAGTTGCAGATCATCAACACCGTTCTGTATTCCGCTCTGTTCAAGTTGTTTAAGCGCTGCTACTTCTGCATGCTCAGTGGCTACGATGAACTTACCAATACGTTTGGCTGCAATACTTCTTTCATCGCAATATTGGTAGAGCTTGCTGCGTCCTTGTACACAGAGGTCAGCTTTTAGAGAATTCTTTGGATAGTAAATGCCGGCGTGGATCACTTCTGAATTACGCGAGCTTATCCCCTGTCCGATAGCGGCTTCGCGCTCCAGAACAATGACTTCCTGGCCGGATTGACTGAGCCTTGCTGCAACAGCAAGTCCGACGACTCCGGCGCCAATGACAATGGTTTCGATATCTGGCATTGGGATTTGCCGCGCTGAACCGTTGATACCCGGTTGTCGGGCTTATTTACACGCTTGCATAAAATTGCGGTACAGGAGTTCAGAGTTACTGGCGAATGATGCGAGCTCCTTGTCGGCGGACTCAAGTAGACCCGGCAGTGCCTGCTCACCAAGTGTGTTGATCAGCGCCGATCGGTAAGCAGGCACTGACGCCCAGTTGCCAACTGTGTCTGGCTCGACCTCCACGTGATACTGCATGGACCAGGCGTTGTTTCCGACTCGCATTGCCTGGTTAGCGCAAACATCTGATTGCGCGAGCACCACGGTATTGGGGGGTGTTTCTGTCACTTGCACCGAATGCCATTGCAGTGCCCTCTGTGTGGCTGGCATATCTCTAAAAATAGGATCGGCACGTCCGGCATCTGTCAGTGCGATATCAAGCACGCCAATTTCCGGTGGAATGAGTTTGTCGCACTTGCCACCCAATGCATCTGCCAGCAACTGGTGGCCGAGACAAAGACCGAGGTAGGGGCGTTGTAAGTCAAGCACCCACTGTCGAATGGCCGCTTTTTCTTCGATCAGCCAGGGGTGATCGTCAGTGTCCCACACATCCATCGGCCCACCCATAACCCACAAGGCATCGAATTGACTCAGCTCGGGAATCTTTTCACCGGCGTCCAGCTCAACCGCCTGCCAGTTGACGCCATCACGCCGCAGGTATTCTCTGAGCTGACCGGGGTGCTCGCAGTCAATATGCTGCAGGACCAACAGGTTCATGGCGCATTCCTTTCGTTTTAGCGAGTGGCGAATGTCCGGAAACTATACCGACCGGCCACGACTGGTTACAAGGGGTCCCTGGAGCGTGGCGTATACTTTGTATATGGTAACCGGCACTTACATGAAACTAGACAGTTTTTTCGCTGTCTGTGCTATGTTACGCCTGCATTTTGCTTTCGCAGACCCAAGAGTCTGTGCAGTGGAAATCTGCGTTTGCTTACGTGGTGATTCTGCCGCGCTGACTCCCAGCCCGACGATATTCTGACCGGATAACAAGCTGCCGGAAAAACTAATCCACTATGCTGCAACCGTTTGAATTATTCGTAGGCCTGCGTTACACGCGCGCCAAACGCCGCAACCACTTTATCTCGTTTATCTCGTTGTTGTCGATTCTGGGTATTGCTCTTGGAGTGACAGCGTTGATCACGGTTATGGCGGTGATGAATGGATTCGAAAAAGAACTGCGCGAGCGTATTCTGGGTGCCGCCTCTCACGCCACTATTACCCTTTACGAAGAGCCGATGCAGCAGTGGCAGGTGCTTGCCGATGCGGCCATTGAGCATCCCGAGGTCAATGGTGCCGCCCCGTATGTGGAGGGGCAGGTGATGGTTGTAAAGAGTAAACAAGTCACCGGGATTGTCATCCGCGGTGTGCTGCCCGACCAGGAACCGAATGTTTCTGATATAGACCGCAAAATGATAGCGGGTGAGCTGAGTGATCTGACACCCGGCTCCTTCGATATTGTTCTTGGTCGCGCGCTGGCAGATTTTCTCGGTGCTACCATCGGCGACAAAATCACCGTGATCACACCCGAGGCGAGTGTCACTCCGGTCGGTGTGTTGCCTCGGATGAAGCGATTTACCGTACGCGGTATTTTTGAAATCGGTATGTTCGAATTCGATCGGAATTTTGCACTGATGCACGCCGATGACGCGTCGACTCTGCTCAAGCTCAACAAGGGTTATACAGGTGTCAGGGTGCAGTTGAATGATATGTTTGCAGCGCGCTCAGTAGCCCGTGATCTTGCGACACAAGTGGGAGAAGATTATTGGGTCAGTGACTGGACGCAGCGCCACGCCAACTTTTTTCGAGCAGTCAAAACTGAAAAAACCGTGATGTTTGTTATTTTGGCGCTGATTGTAGCCGTCGCTGCGTTTAACATTGTCAGTACCCTGGTTATGGTCGTCACTGATAAACAATCCGCGATTGCCATTATGCGTACGATGGGTGCGTCACCGCGTTCGGTGATGATGATCTTCCTGATTCAAGGTGCGCTGATCGGATTTATTGGTACTGCACTGGGTGTTGTCGGGGGGATACTTCTCGCCAGCAATGTAGAGACCATTGTGCCGGCTATTGAGCGCTTGTTTCAAACACAATTTCTTGACCCCAGTGTCTACTATATAAGCTCGCTGCCTTCAGAGCTCGAGTACACAGACGTCTGGAGAGTTGCCACACTTGCCGTTGTGCTGACCTTGCTTGCTACCATTTATCCTGCGTGGCGTGCCGCACGGACTGAGCCTGCCGAGGCGCTCGCGTATGAATAGCTATTCGTTGTGTGTCAGGTCGTATAGAAGTCAGTCAGTAAATCGGCCAGTTAAGATGAGTGCCAGATCAGGTCAGCCAGTATGAGTAGTGATCCAGTCCTGCATGCGGCGGGAGTCAACAAGGTATACAAGCAGAACGCTGAAAGTTTGTCAGTGTTGCGTAACCTGGATATGCGCATTGATGTTGCGGAGCAAATCGCGATCATCGGGTCATCAGGTTGCGGTAAAAGTACGCTCTTGCATGTACTTGCCGGGCTTGACACACCGGATGAAGGCAGCATCACTTTTGATGGTCATGACTTCTATAAAATGAATCCGTCGGAGCGGGGCTTTCTGCGCGCGAGATCCCTCGGTTTTGTGTACCAGTTTCATCATTTGCTGGCTGAATTTACTGCCGTTGAGAACGTCGCAATGCCATTGCTAATCGGTCGTCAGACCACAGGCAAGGCACGTAAGGCTGCAACTGACTTGCTTCGCAGAGTAGGTCTTGGTGACAGATTGAATCACAAGCCTGCGGAGTTGTCTGGTGGCGAGCGTCAACGCGCCGCTATTGCCCGGGCCTTGATTAATCGCCCCAAGCTTGTGATGGCTGATGAGCCAACTGGTAACCTCGATGAAGACACCGCCGCGCATGTTTATGAGTTAATGCTCAATCTAAACAATGAGCTTGGCACGGCGTTCTTGATCGTCACCCATGACACCCGTCTTGCCGCGCGTATGCAAACGACCTACAAGCTTAGTGGTGGTCGCTTGCATCTTGCCTAGAGGCTTACAGGCTGTATGCGGTGGTGTCTCATAGGGTGATTCTTAGCTGAATGTTTTGGTGTTTTTAAACGGATCAACCCCACCGCTATAGATGAAGATGAATCGAACCGCGTGCTAGACTCGGCCTGACGTTCCCGATGTTGTAAGCGAAGTTTGTTGTGGTAGTAAATTCTCTTTTTCTGGTTTTATCTTTGTGTTGTGTGGCTTTCCTGCCGCAGATACCGTCTGATGCTGCACTGATGCTATTGGCATCGTTGGCGGTATTGCTGGTTCTTTTTCTGCGCAAAGTAGCACCGTCGTGGGTATGGCCTGTTTTATTTTTTGCCGGTGGCGGACTCTATGCGAGCTTGCATGCTGCCAGTCGGCTGGCGGACCGCTTGCCGTCAGAGCTTACAGGAGTAGAAGTAGCACTGACCGGTACGGTAGTCGACCTGCCTTCCTACAGTGGCAGGCGATTACGCTTTCTTTGCGCAATAGAATCTTTAAAAGCCGTTGAAGGTCAGTCGGTTGAGGTGAGCAACGGTACACTTCGATTGAATTGGTACGGTGCAGCGCCACCTGATTTAAAAGCGGGAGACCGGATCAATATTGTGGCGAAACTCAAAGCGCCTGCAGGGTTCATGAACCCGGGTGGTTTTGATTATGAACGCTGGTTAATGCAAAAAGGGATCATTGCTACAGGTTATGTGCGGAGCAAGTCGTTTGATGTCAGTCAAACGGTAGTCGCGTCAGACAGCGCGCGACTGGATTCATTGCGCCATCGGTTACAACGCCGCATGCTTGCATCCAGTGATGGTTTGACCGGGCAGGGAGTGATGCTGGCGTTGTCAGTTGGAGACCGTCAGGCAATCAGCAAACAGCAATGGCAGACCTTCATTGCAACAGGTACGAATCATCTGCTGGCAATATCAGGGTTGCATATCAGTCTGGTGGCAGGATTTTTCACCCTAGTAGTACATGTGTTGTGGCGATTCTCAGGCCTTGTCAATCGTATAAGCCGGCAGGCTTGTGCGTTGTTGGTGGCGTTGGTGGCCGTAGGTTGTTATGCCGCGATGGCGGGTTTCACTGTGCCTACAGTTCGTGCGTTAACGATGTTTATAGTGCTTGCGGTTTTGCTAATGGCCCGCAGGCATCAGCGCCGGCTACAGGCTTTGTCGGTGGCCTTGATTATCGTGTGCCTATCTGATCCTCTATCTGTGCTTGCCCCCGGTTTTTGGATGTCTTTTTTTGCCGTCGCTGTGTTGTATGTTGTTTTCTGCAATGCAGAGCTACGAGGCAATGTGGCGATGATCAAGCGTATTTTACGTGGTCATTTGTTAGTGAGTGTCGGTTTATACCCGCTAACCGTGCTGTTCTTTCAGCAGGCATCATTGATAGCTCCGGTCGCTAATCTGTTGGTAATGCCGGTGGTTGGATTCCTGGTAACCCCATTGGTATTTATAGCCGCCCTTATTTCTGTGTTTAGTGTGTCTGGCGCAGCAATACTATTGTCAGCAGTTAACTATTTGATTGAATTTTCGCTTTGGCTATTGCGATCATTAGCTGAATTTCCTCAGGCGCTGATAAAGTTCTCCGGTGTGTCAACTGTGTCATTGGCTTTGGCTTCTGTTACCGCTTGTGTTCTTCTGGTGCCTGTGCCAAAACGAATACGTCTGTGCGCTCTGCTATTGTTGCTTCCGCTTTTTTACCCTTTATCCAGCAAGCTTGATAATGGACAATACGTTGTGACTTTTCTTGATGTCGGGCAAGGCACATCTGTAGTGGTCAGGACCAGAAATCACGTACTGGTATACGACACCGGTGATCAGTTTGGTGATCGATCAAGCGCTGCAGATACAGTTATTATTCCGTTTTTGCGATCTATCAATGTCAGATCAATAGACACGCTGATCGTGTCGCATGCAGATCGCGATCACAGCGGCGGCGCTGATGAGTTGCTGGATAACTTCGACACGAAGGTGTTGATGTCTTCAGCGCCACTGCCGCAAAGACCACTCAGAGAATTCGAGCCCTGTGTGGCTGGCACAGAATGGATTTGGGATCAGGTGCATTTTCGGTTGTTGCACCCGGCAACTGATGCGAGCGGATCAGAAAATGATTTATCCTGTGTATTGCAAATTGCAACCTCTACCGGGCAACGTACGCTTTTAACGGGAGACATTGAGTCACGTGCCGAGCGCAGGCTAATCAATTCCAACTTGCTTCGCTCCGTAGTGGTAATGATGTCACCACACCACGGGAGTGCTTCGTCATCGGGACAGAGCTTTATTGATGCTCTCAGTCCGGATTATGTTGTGCATACCGCAGGTTATAGAAATCGGTTCGGCTTTCCCAGGCAAGAGGTACTTGATCGCTATGCTGCATCCGGTGCAAGACAGTTCACGACATCCGAGAGCGGAGCAGTTGAATTTTCGGTCTCGGATGCCTCTGTCACGGTTGCCGAGTACCGGGCGACCAGACAACGGTGGTGGCATCGAAATACGCTGAGATAGCGGGTGTCAGTGCTGCAATGCACTCTGTAACCTGCGGAAATATGCTAAGGTTCCGGCGGCTGGAGAATGAGTGTGTTATCTGCTTAATCAGGTTGTCAGCGCCGTTCTCCAACAGACTTAAGAACCATCTCCTTAAGAATCATTGCCTTAAGAAACTCAATTGTACTCTGGATTATTTTTTGACTAACCCTGATAGCAATCCATCCGTCCGGTCTGACGGGTTTGCCATCTATCGTCGGTTGCTTGGCTACACGGGACCACATCGAAGCAAGCTTGCGCTGGCGATACTGGCTATGATGGTTTATGCGGCGTCTACTACGGCGTTTGCAGCGCTGATGAAGCCAATGCTTGACGGTAGTTTCGTGGAGCGTGATCAGGCTACCATCGCACTGGTCCCGGTGCTGATATTGGTTGTGTTTTTTTTTAGAGGCGTTGCGGGTTTTGTATCTACCTATCTGATGTCTTCAATAGGATGGCAGGTGGTCAAGAACATTCGCCAGCAAGTGTTCGATAAATATCTTGGAATGCCGACTGCGAGCTTTGACAATAGCTCATCGGGGGAGATGATTTCCCGAGTGACCTATAACGTGCGCAATATCGCGGTAGTGGCAGCCGATAGTTTGACCATTCTTGTAAGAGATTCGTTGACCATTGTAGGTCTGCTATGCCTGATGGTGTACCACAGTTGGAAGTTGTCACTTGGCTTTCTCATTCTGGGTCCACTGGTGGCCGTTATCATCCGGTTTGTCAGCAAGCGATTTCGTAAATTGAATCGTGGTATCCAGCAGTCAATGGGTGATGTGGCGACTGTGATAGAA
>CAZQKJ010000174.1:0-7481 GCA_964593315.1 uncultured Granulosicoccaceae bacterium | reverse complement strand
CCTTGTTGGTTGTCGCCTTCGCGCTGACCTTGACCTTGACCTTGACCTTCACCTTCACCTTCCTGTTGGCCAGGCTGATCGCCTTGTCCACCAGTGCTGCCACGTTCAAGTCTTTCGAGGCTGGCTGTCTGGTCTCCTTGTCCGTTGCCTGGTGAGGCTTCCGCTAATGCTTCAGTGAGTGCCTGTCGTAACTGTTGCAGAGTTCGGGTGGCATCTTCAGCGGTGGCATCTGTGTCTTCACCGGTGCCAGTTTCAGCTGCCGCCAGTGAAGAAGATTCAAACAGATCAGTTTGAAGGTTACGCAGTGCGTTAGTAATGCGCTCCTCGCGTAACGCTGCCTGTGCCGCCAATCCATCTTCTATCATGTCGCCTGATATACCGAGCAGCTCTGATGTCTGGTTTTTATCGAGTTCCGTCAGTGCCTGTTCGAGACGTTCGGATGTCAGTGGCGCTTGTTCGGCATAACGCTCAGTGGCATCACCCAGCTCTTCTCGTATTGATTCCAGGTCTCGCTGCATTTGTCTTTTTTGTTCTGCAAGACGACGTGTCTGTTGTGGGTCAAGCCCGGACTCGAAACGGTTCTCGCGGCGTGCCTCCAGTGATCGCTGCATGGCATCGCGCAGTTGCTCTGATGTTCCCTGCTGCTGTTGGGTAAGGTCACGCAGTGCATCGGCGGCGTCTGCAATTTGTTGCTGCAATTCCTGCTGTCGCTGACTGGCTGTTTGTTCCAGTGACTCACGTAGAAGATCGCTGGCGTTTTGCATGGCCTGACTGCGTTCTTCTGGTGTTAGGCTGGCGGTATTTTGTTCGCTGTTTCTAAGCTCTTCGATAGCACGTTCAAGATTTTGCATGGCTTGCTGTCGAGACTCACTGGAACTGCCACCGCTCTGGTTATTCGATGATTGCTGGCCCGATTGCTGACCGGATTGTTCACCTGACTGTTCACCACTTTGCTGGCCAGACTGCTGTTGTCCCTGTTGATTCTCCGCCATCTGACTTTCTTCGCGTTGTAGCTGTTCAAGCTCGCGTTGCAGCTCTTCAAGGTCGCGACGAAGTTTCTCCTGTTGCCAGCGATCAGCTTCAGTCAGCTCTTCTCTCTTTGCCGCCGCCTCGGCTAATTGTTGTTGCCTGCGGGCGAGCTCTTTGAGTTTGTCGAATGCGTCATCAGAGGACTGTTGAGTAGCCTGAGACTCGGGTACAGAGTCCGGGGACTCATACTGGTTTTTTGCCAGATCCATTTCAAGCTCGTACATTTCCGCCATATCCTGACTGGCGCCGCCACCACCACCGCCACCGCTGTTATTGCGATTGATCGTGATGTCATTGAAGATTGATTCCGCACGCTTTAAATACTGCAGTGCACGCTGTTGGTGCTTCACCGCTTCCTCAAAGCTCTGCAGGCCCAGTGCCTGGGCAGAGGGTCGCATAGATTCAGCTGCCTCCTGCATAAACTCAACGAACTTTGCAATATCCGGATCGTTGTTTAACAGTTGTCGGGCTTCAGCGCGTTGTGCAAGTTTATCTGCCTGATCTGCCAGTGTGCTTTGTAAATCAGAGAGCAGGGTGGCGGTGTCCGCCGGATCAATTAAGGTGGCTTCGTTTGTTTTGGCGTCGCGAATCAAATTAAAGGTAGAAACCAGTATTTCTTTCTGCCTTTGGGATATCTCTTGTTCGGCTTGCTGTTCCCCGCCACCGCCCCCGCCACCGGATTGCTGTGACTGAGTGAATCTGCGTTCGAACGGTCGTATATCAATAAACAGCATGTCGGTAGACACAGTCTGTTCGCGATCTTTGGCTTCTGCATAGTAGCTGATTAAATCACCGGCTATAAGCTGGCTGCTGGCTTCACTTGAAAATTCTTCAAGCATAAACAAATGTTCAAAGTTGTTGTCTTCATTGAGTTCCAGTTGTTGCCAGTCACCACCGTTAACGGAATAGTTTAAGGTGACGGTCTCAACCGAGAAATCATCTTCGGCTGAAACAGCAACGGCTACTTCTTCAATCGGTGTTGCACTCCAGTCACCGCCCGGTGCACTGAATGTTACAGTGGGTTTGGCATCTTCAGTCACGGTAATGCGATAGGTAGTAGACAGAGGTATTCGGCTGTCGTCTTGTAGTTCAAAAATCCGGTACTCGCCATCGGCTTTTACCTGCAGGCTCGCCTTGTAGCTTGTGTCGGAGACGGCTTCCGCATCGATAGTGATCTCATCGTGCAGCAGTGCCGCTTTTTCTAACGGTTTGTTAGTCTCGAAGATGACGTCGACAATGGTGCCTTCCACGGCCTGTATGTCTGTGGCATCGGCAATACTAGCCGGTTCGAGGCCGGTCCACTCCGGGTAGCGATAATCATGCGTAATTGAAGTGATCTTCGCAGGTACGACGACCTCAACATTCGCGTGATCGCTCTCTGTGAATGAAGAACTCACATAGTATTCGAGCGGTTCTGCTACACCGTATAAGGTAAAAGCAAATGAACCATCGGCCTGTGGGTTCATTGAAACCGCTTCCCAGTCAGCATCTGGCTGTTCTGCGTTTTTGACATGAAGTTCGGCAAACCCGGATTCAAAGCCATCGGTTTTGGCCGTAATAAACAAGCTGTCACCGATTCTTATTTTTGTGTCTCCAGGGGTTATCGCTATCGAGCGTTCCGGCAGGATGTCGCTGACAAACCAGCCCATCCAGAGTTGTTTCATACTGGCACGCCAGTCGAGTGGAATAGCGGTAAACATCCAGCCTGCCATAGCCAACATCGCAACACTTGCGAATACAGGGCCTGCGACTTCTGCGGAGGGTACTACTGATTTTACCGGGGCGGTGGCAGCGGCTCTTGAGGCGTCTCTGGCCAGTAGACCCACAAACGGTGAGTCAACCTTGCGACGTTTCAAATCAAGATAGGTGTCTACACGACCACCAAACTGCGGCACTGCATCTTCAAGTTCATCTGCACCGGCTGATTTTTTGAACTTTTGATAGGGTTTCCAGAGCACTGCAAAGAACACGGCAACTGGCAACACAACAAGGAGAGCACGCGCCGGATAGTAAAGCCAGTTTGAGTCCGCCAGACTATTTTTCAATACAGCGGTAA
This sequence comes from uncultured Granulosicoccaceae bacterium, assembly GCA_964593315.1. Taxonomy (GTDB): domain Bacteria; phylum Pseudomonadota; class Gammaproteobacteria; order Granulosicoccales; family Granulosicoccaceae. The sequence goes on along the minus strand of CAZQKJ010000174.1, from coordinate 4,396 downwards.
ATAATGAGATAACCAGTATTGAGAACAGCAGCGCAGCTATGGCGGTAAAAATGATACGTAGCTTGTAGCGTCTTCGAAAGCGACTGAGATAGCTGTCAAATTCTCTCTGATGATCGCGTGTACGGCTTTGTCGTCTATTCATGTCTTGCCTATGCCTCGCGTCTGATCCGAAGATGTCGGTGGCTGTATAAAGACTCTATAAGAGCAATGCACAGCAGCAGTGGCAGTAACCAGAGCCAAAAGCCCTTGCGGCTACTTTGAGCGGATTGTGTTGAATTGGTTTCAATCTCTGCAGCGGTTGTGATTTGCTGCCAGTCATTGAGAGACTCATCGCTAATAGTAGTGATGTCGGATTCACGGGTATCGCCGTTGACTGCAACCGGCTGTGTACCTGCAGAGTTACGCAACTGATAAATGCCCGGTTGATCAAGGCTTATGGTAGTGCGCTCTGAAATGTCTGAAAGATCTCTCATCGGTTCCCCGTTCGGGTCAATCAGCTGTGTGCCTGAGTTGACAGCAATGACGTCGCCGGTTGACTGATACAAAGCGCTGCTTGTGTCTCCACCGAGGTAGTCAATGGATTTAATAACAAAAGCGACAAACACCGAAGCTGTGGGTAGATCGGTCCACTCGGTATTCAGTGCAGTGGTCAGGATCAGCATGTTGCCGGCGCCCACACGTCTTTCAATGAGTAGCGGTGAGCCATCGGACATATCTATTATATTGCGGTCAGTGATTCTGGTTTGCAATGACAGATGCCTGATAACCGAAATAGAGCGCCAGTTGGCGACCAGATCTGCTGTGGTTTGGTGTGCGTTGTCTATCGCGCCCACGGTGTTAATTCTGCCACCCTCGGCATTGTCGTTAGTTGATCCAGGCGCCAGACCGAGCAAACTGCTTATTTTTGCCCCGTGTGGCAGGCTGCCTGCGGCAATCAACACATTGCCTCCATCTTCTATGTAGTCGCTCAGGCGTGTGGCCGCGCGGTCGGACAAATCTGATGCGTCTGGCACAATCACAAGGCTGCCCGTGTCACTGGCGGCAAAGCGGTCGGCCTCTACCAACCGTGCGTTAAAGCGATTGTCAGATTCTATTGCGGCTTGTGCGTAAGTGCCGGATACCGTGCGCTCGTTGTTGTTAACTAAAACCGTTATCTCTGTTTTGTCGGTCAAGGGCAGTGGTACGATCCAGCTATCATCCAGGCTTAAAGCGTCCGTGGGACTAATACTGATATCGAGCTGTGCGCTGGCGCCGGTGAGATCGACCTGATCGAATCTGTGTACCAGACTGGTATTGTCTGACAAGCTGAGTTCTGCACGGGCGATTGTCTGGTTGCCAGACTTAAGCATTAATGTTCTTTCGGTGGCATCACCGTAGTTATTCACAATGGCTACTACCGTTGCAGTATTGTCCCGCAGCTGTTGCAGCTTGGCTGTGACTGCTACGTTGGTATCATTATCAGCGGCGCTTGAGTAGACAGATATTTTCTGAACCTTGTCAACGGCCAGCGCTGTAAATCTGTCTGGCATCGCTGTGGCCTGAGTATCTGTGATGATATGCAGTTGGTTGTTAATACCTTCTTCTGAAATAGCGGCAGCCACCGCACTTGCAATGCGACCGTAGTCTAGCCGTGCGTTGCCAGGCTTGAGCTTTGCCAACTGGCTTTTGGCAGCGGCTTTTGTGTTGTCTGATTCAAGCTGTACAAATTGATCAGCGCCGGAGATAACCCGTACTTCATCACCGGCTGCAGCACTGTCGATCACTTCGTTGGCAATATCCAGAGTACGCTGCCAGCGGCCGTCGAGATTTTGCGAAAGTGAAGTATCAATAAGAAGGATATGTCTGACACTGGATACGCCAATAGACTTCAGTCGATCAATAACCGGCTGTGCAAAAAGCAGCGACAGCAAGGCTAAAAAAAGAACCCTCAAAGCGAGTAGCGCAAGGTATCGGATTCGTCTGCGTTTACTTGATGCACTTGGGCTCTCAGTCAGAAAGCGGGTTGAACCAAAATCGTGTTGCGGTGGATTGCTCGCACTCAAACGATGCAGCCACCAGGGTAGCAATGCTGCCAGCAGGCCAAGTAAAAATAGAGGTGCAAGCAAGCTCATTGGATTAGCGCTGTTGTTGGCGCAGCATCAGATACTGATGCAGCACTTCGTTTAACGATTCGTCTGTTTGGCAACACGTGTAGTGAATACCATTTCTGAGCGAGATATCTTGCAGATCTTTTATGTGAGATCTGATGCGCTGTGGGTACTCATCGCGAAGGAAGTCAGCTGATACATTGACTTCATCGCCGGTCTCAACATCGCGCAGCTGACTGGCTGATCGAAAAGACTTTACATGTTCAGAGGGATTGCGTTCACTCGGATCAAGCAGGTGAAAAAGTGCTACCTCGTGACCGTGTTGTATCAGTGGCATGAGTTGATCCGCCAGTTCCTGCGGATCACAGTAGAGGTCAGAGACCAGTACCAGAATGCCGCGCTTTCTCAAAGTGCCTGCCAGTTGCTGTAACTGGCTTTTAAACTCAGTGGCTTTATCAGCAATGGTTTTTTCGAGTAGTGCAAGGGTTCGGTACATAGTGTCCGGGTGCGATGACGGCGGAATGATGTCTCGAATGCTCTCGTCGAAAAGTGTCAGGCCAATCGCATCGTGTTGCTTGCGTGCCAGATAGGCTAGTGATGCGCACACGTACTTGCCGTACAGCAACTTGCTGATACCACCGGTGGCGTAATCCATGGAACCGCTGACATCAAGAACTAGATTGATGGTGGTGTTGGTTTCACCAATAAAGCGTTTAATAAAAGTACGGTCAGTTCTGGCATAGACGTTCCAGTCAATAAAGCGAGGATCGTCACCGTCATTGTAGGCACGATACTCGGAGAACTCCTGACTAAAACCAAAGAACGGCGAACGGTGCAATCCGGTGAAGTAACCTTCAACCACAGATTTTGCTACCAGCTCAAGCGATGACAGACGTGCAAGTACTTCCGGTCTGAGAAGACTGGGTGCGGATTGGTTAGCGGTACCGGCACTCATTTAATGATGCTCATTTAATTATTCAATCTGCCACTAACTAATGCTATTGATTGCATCGCCAAGAACATCTTCCATGCTAACGCCATCGGACTCGGCAAAGTAATTCAATAGTACTCTGTGTCGAAGTACCGGTGCAGCCAGTGCGTTGATGTCTTCGTGGGTAACATGGTAACGGCCCTGCATCAGTGCGCGAGCTTTGGCGGACAGTGTCAGGAATAAGGTGGCTCTGACACTGGCACCGAACTTCACATAGCGTTTGACCATATCGGATGACATACCGGATACCGGTCGTGTAGCACGTACCAGGTTTACCGCATGTTTTGCGACAGACTCCGAGACCGGTACTTGTCTGACCAGTTGCTGAAACGCGATGATCTGTTCTGCATTGGTACACGGTGTGGGTGCCGGTGCTCTGTGATCACCGGTAAAGCGTGCTACTACTTCCAGTTCATCAGTGGCATCGAGGTAGTCGAGTAGAATATTGAACAGGAAGCGATCCAGCTGTGCCTCCGGAAGCGGGTAGGTGCCCTCAAGCTCCAGCGGGTTTTGTGTTGCCAGAACAAAAAACGGCTGTGGCAACTGGTGCAGGTTGCCTCTGACGGTTGCAGAATTTTCCTGCATCGCCTCAAGCAATGCTGCCTGTGTCTTTGGCGGCGTACGGTTGATCTCGTCAGCCAGTAAGACATTGGTAAAAATAGGTCCCGGTACGAAAGACCAGTTTCTCTGGCCGCTGCCGTCTTCACTAATGATGTCTGTACCAGTGATATCAGTGGGCATGAGATCGGGTGTGAACTGAATGCGGTTATGTTGCAAGCCCAGTGCTTCCGACAAAGTTCGAACCAGCAAGGTTTTGGCGGTGCCGGGCATACCGGTAATCAGGCAGTGGCCACCTACGAGGAGAGTGATCAACAGGTGTTCAACCACTTCATTTTGGCCGACAACGACTTGTCCTACCTGATGGCGGATGTTGTCAAAAACATAGCGAAATTCTTCTACGTCTCTCGCGGCTGATTCGGTCAGTGAGGGGTAGTCGGTCATGAGGAATCTCCGGTTAGTTCTACAAGCAGGTCTTGTGCTTCGCGAAAGAACGGTGCGTATTCAAGTGCTTGCAGTACGTTACGTTTAGCGAGTTTATTGTTGTCGAGGTTTTTGTAAGCATAAGCGATATTCAGATGCACAACTGATTTGTCGTGCGGGTTCAGACCGAGTAAAGACTGGAACTCACGCAAGGCAGCTTTGTTGTCACCACGTGCCAGGTAGTCTTTGCCCAGTCTCTCATGCAGATCAATATTGTTCGGGCTAACCCAGTTCAGTGATTCCAGGACTTCGGTGGCTTTGTCGGTACGTCCCTGAT
>CAZQKJ010000173.1:0-7495 GCA_964593315.1 uncultured Granulosicoccaceae bacterium | reverse complement strand
TTTTGCAATGACGCAGAGGCCGCCATGATGACCAGCACCAAAGACACCGAAGCCGCCGCCGAGGCACTGAAAAAAATCAGCCGGCGCTTCGCCATCACGGTAGGTGCCGAAGGCTCACTGGTCTATGACGGGGACACTATGCACAAAATTCCGGCACCAGAGGTCAATGTCATCGACACTAATGGCGCAGGCGATATGTACGCCGGTGCATTCCTCTATGGCTTAACCCACAACTTGAGCTTTGTCGATTCAGCGCAACTGGCAAGTAAGGCCGCATCAAAAGTTGTGACCCACTTTGGCCCAAGGCTACCGGCAGAAGTTACCCGCTCTCTGCTTGGCTAGTATCCACCCGGACTCACCAGTCATAACATTGGCGCGGGCAAACACCCGCCCGCGCCCCCGTCCAGACTTGATCCATACGCGCTGTTGAATGTTTCACTATTTCACATAAACCTCGCCATAGATCAGCCGCTAGAACCCTTTAGTGGCCGTCCGGAAACAGGTTTGATCATTTAAAAGCAGGTTTTTATGGGCGTTTTGCAGGGCGGATAAGCCTGCACATCCACCACCTTTAGCATTGGTGGATGCGCAGGTTTATCCACCTGTTGACGTCATTGCGTTTCTGGATAGTCACGAGTTTTAGAGATCCTTTTTTATTGACGGTGATTTCCCGACCGACTGCCAGCCTGTGTGCAGAATAACTCTGCCGTATAAATCCGGGTAAGTTTTGTCAGTGCAGCCGAATGAAGATTGCCGTCCTGCTAGCAGCATCTGTGCTGCCGAAGGCGTAGAATCATGGCAGCCAGCTCCAAACCCGAGCGTATCGAAATGCCCGTATCGAACGATGCACAATCACAACAAACTGTACAGCACCTGGCCAGACAATCGCGGCTGGTAAAGCAGTACTACGCGCGAGTTCCGTTTGATGATATCTCGCACCGAAGTGCCAGCGAGTTAAGTGCAGCCGCCATGTCTCACTGGAACATGGCGTCAAAGCGCCGTGCTGACGAAAGCCTCGTAAGAGTATACAACCCGACTAAAAAGAAACACGGTTGGGAGTCTAACCACACGATTGTCGAAATCACAACCGATGACAAACCGTTCCTGGTGAGATCAGTTTCACTGGCAATTACCAACCTCGGCTTTGGCATAAACCAGTTCATCCATCCCGTTTTTCACGTTAAGCGAAAGAAAAACGGTCAGATGGAAGGTTCAGTCAACGAAGATCGCAAGAACGCTCTATCAGAGTCTTTTATGCAACTGCATATTGACCGGCACTACGACGAGACTTCATTTAAAGCACTTGAATCTGCGATCAGTGAAGCAATCCATAACGTCAATCTGGTTTGTGATGACTGGGAGCCAATGAAATCTGCCTGCGCTAATGCTGTCAACAAACTGCGCGCTGCGAATCCGAATAAATTTGAAATTGCAGAAGCTGCGGACTTCATCGATTGGCTGCAACGACACTACTTTACTTTTGCAGGCTACTGCGAGCTTAAGACCAGCGGCAAGACGGCAATGGTGACTGAAGCACATGGAATATTCAGAGCAGATAAACCTCTCGCCACGCTGAACAAGTACATCCATAAAGATGAATTATTGGGCGCAAAAAAAGGCGACATACTAACAATCACCAAGTCCGCAGCAAAAGCACCAGTCAACCGACCTGTGCATATGGATGTTATTACTTTTAAACGAATAGACCGCAACGGCAAAGACAGCGGTCGCTGTGTGATTGCAGGATTTTTCACCTCACGTGCAGCCGGTGCTGATCTTGACAGCATCCCGTTGCTGCGACACAAGTCGTTCGGCATTATTGCTAAAGCAAACATCAACCCGGGCGCACACGACGGTAAGTTATTACTTGCCACACTGGAAAACCTGCCCAAAGATCTACTGCTACAAACTGATGAAGCCACAATCTATCAAATGTGCCGCGACATCATGAAGCTTGAACACCACCCTAAAGTCCAGGTGTTCGGCATTCAGGGTCATTTTAATCGCTTTGCCACCTGCATAGTCTACGTACCCAGAGACCTCTACTCACGAGAACTCAGACAAAGAATCCAGCAGATACTGGAAACCGAGCTCAAAACAGACAACGTAGAGTTTGATGCCATGTTCTCATCAGAGAACGCACTGGCCAGCATGCGCTTCTTTCTCAGTATTCCGAAACCTGAAAAGAAAGCCAATGACTTTGTTCACATAGAAAGTCTGATTGTAGAAGCCGCCCAAAACTGGGATGACAATCTACGTGAAGCACTGTGCAACGAATTAGGTCAGGAACAAGGCAGTGAAATCGCGTTCAATCTGATCCGAGGCGTGTCAAACGCCTATAAAGATAAACACACAACCGTTCAGGCCACGCGCGATCTTGCAATACTGAACCAGTGCGAAGATCTTGACGTACTTCTGTATCGAGACGACGCGCAGGACGAGCATGAAGTCAGCTTCAATATCTACCATGGTGATATTGAAATCCCACTATCTAAAACCATACACATTCTTGAAAATATGGGATTTCATGTAGACAGTGAAGATCCTTTTACCGTGTCCACAGATGATCGCGCCCTTCACATACGCGAGTTCAAGCTCAGGAGCACTAACGGCAAAGCCATACCGGTAGATAAAATCGCTGAAGATTTTCGTATCGCATTCCTTAAAGTCTGGAGCGGTGATATTGAAGACGATGGCATGAATCAATTGGTAATGGCAGCTAGTCTTGACTGGCGCCAGACCACGATCATGCGCAGCTACGCCAAGTACCTGCTGCAGATAAAGGCGCCCTACTCTTTTGACTATATAATAGAATGCCTGATCAGCAATCCGAAGCTTGCAAACAATATAGCCGAGCAGTTTGAAACACGCTTCAACCCGACACTCAAAAAGAACTCAACGGACTCACTGCGCAAAAAATTTGCAGCCTTGCTTGATAAAGTTCAAAGTCTTGATGAAGACAGAATCTTAAACACCATACAAAGCGCTATCAATGCAACGGTACGCACCAACTACTACAAACGAGATCAAAATCAGCAGTTCATCCCGTATTTATCAATAAAACTGATACCTTCAAAAGTTGAAGGTATGCCTCTGCCTTGTCCCGCGTTTGAGATTTTTGTTTGTTCACCACGCTTTGAGGCCACTCATCTGCGCGGCGGAAAAGTAGCGCGCGGTGGATTGCGCTGGTCTGATCGCAGAGAAGACTTCCGCACCGAAGTGCTCGGCTTGATGAAAGCGCAGATGGTTAAAAACTCGGTAATTGTACCGGTGGGCTCCAAGGGTGGGTTTGTCGTCAAGCAGCCTCCCGTTGGCGGCACCCGTGATGACTTAATGGCAGAAGTTATCGCCTGTTATCAGAACTTCTTACGCGGTTTACTGGATGTAACTGATAACTATGTACAGGGCAAAGTGGTAAAACCTGCCGATGTTGTTTGCCATGACGAGCAAGACCCGTATCTGGTAGTGGCCGCAGACAAAGGTACTGCCACTTTCTCGGATATCGCCAATGGGATTTCAGAGGAGTACGGTTTCTGGCTGGGTGACGCATTTGCCTCCGGTGGCTCTGTCGGATACGACCACAAGGGCATGGGTATCACTGCAAAAGGTGCATGGGAGTCGGTTAAAAGACACTTCCGTGAGATGGAGCGTGACACACAAAAACAGGAATTTACTGTGGTCGGTATCGGTGACATGGGTGGTGATGTGTTCGGTAATGGCATGTTGCTATCCCAAAAGATCAAGCTGGTGGCAGCGTTTAATCACATGCATATCTTTCTTGATCCGGATCCTGATCCTGCAGCAAGCTACAAAGAAAGACAACGCATGTTTAACCTGGAGCGCTCTACCTGGGAAGACTACAACGCCAAACTAATCTCAAAAGGTGGCGGGATATTTTCACGGTCATCCAAGTCAATCAAATTATCACCGCAAGTACAGGAAATGATTGGCAGTAAATCTAAACAGATGACACCGAATGAGCTCATGCATTCCCTGCTGAAAGCAGAGGTCGATCTGTTATGGAACGGTGGTATCGGCACTTATATGAAGGCCTCAACCGAAAGCCATGCAGATGCACAAGACAAGGCCAATGATCAACTACGTGTCGATGCCAAAGAGGTTCGCGCCAGTGTTATTGGTGAAGGCGGTAATCTTGGCTGCACACAGTTGGGCCGAAAAGAATTCACAGAGCGCGGCGGCAAGATGTACACCGATGCGATAGACAACTCGGCCGGAGTGGATTGCTCTGACCACGAGGTCAATATAAAAATTCTGGTTGACAGTCTGGTTAACTCTAAAAAGCTACCGATCAGGAAACGCGCATCACTGTTGGCTAGCATGACGGACAATGTGTCGGATCTGGTATTGCGAGATAACTACCAACAAACCCAGTGCATCAGCCTGGCTGTATTCGAAGCGCCAACCTGGCTGGATGAACACAGCCGATTCATCACGGCACTTGAAACAGAGGGCAAACTCAATCGTGATATCGAATTTTTGCCAGACAATGAAGAAATCAGTGAGCGTATGGCTCGCGGTGAAGGACTGACTGCTCCTGAAATTGCGGTACTGGTGGCGTACAGCAAGATGGATATCTACCAAAGACTCATGGATTCACCGTTTACCGAGGATCCGCTGTTTGAAACCGAGCTGTTGAGCTACTTCCCACCACAACTTTCAAAGAAATACCCTGATGCAGTTCGCTCTCATCAGTTACGCAACGAGATCATTGCAACCCAGGTAACGAACAGTCTGGTAAATCGTCTGGGCCCCACTTATCTGCGACGCTTGCGTGATGAATTGGGAGCTAACACCAGTGAAATAGCAACCGCATACGTCGCGGTAAGACACCTGTTTAAGCTGCGCGATCTGTGGACTGAAATTGAAAGTCTGGACAACCGGATTACCAATACAGCACAAACTGAAATGCTACTACTGGTACGCGGCTGGGTTGAGCGCGGCGTGCATTGGCTGGTTAAAAACCGCCGCAGCCACAAGGGACCGGAAGACATCATTAACAAGTTCGGTGACAGCATAAACGAACTGCGGTCATTAATACCGGGCTCTCTTGCAAAACCGAATCGAGAAAGTTACCAATCTCGGTGCAAGTACTTTGGCAAATCCGGTGCACCAGAAAAACTGGCTGCCAAAGTTGCATCAGTAGTACCGTTATCTTCAAGCTTTGACATACTGGAAATCCACAGCACTTCGGGTGCTGATCTTAAACTGATCACAAGCCTCTACTTCCACCTTGGAGACTTCCTGGAGCTACAATGGCTGCGCGAGCAGATTGGCTTACTTGAACTTGATAGTCACTGGCACATACTGGCAAAGTCTGCCCTCAGTTCAGACATTCACTATCGTCAACGTCACCTCTGTGCAGAGATCCTGGGCAATGCAGGCAAATTGAACTCGCACAAAGAGATTGTTGCCGCATGGGCAGACAAGACCGAGGACAGGCTCGGTATTTACCGACAACGCCTGAAGGAAATCATGGCGAGCGGTCAGGTCGACTATGCGATGTTGTCACTCGCAGTCAATGAAGTACAAAAATTACTGATTGCAGATCGACCATTAGCAGGCAGTGATTAGTATCAGCCTGGGTGGGTAACCCGGGCCGTTTATCGCTATATGGCAGGTGACGATGTGTCGCCTGCCAGCCCCCTCCCGAACATGCCACTTCAAGACACGGTAAGGACAATCCGGGCGCAGGACCTCCCTGCACTGTGGTTAAACCAGCTTCTGTAACACCTTCCTGAACTCTTCGGGCAAGGATTGTGGCTTTCGCGTTTGCGCATCCACATACACGTGAACAAAATGACCACTGGCCGATGCAACGGTTTTTTCGTTGCGAAAAATACCTACTTCATAGCGCACACTGCTGTTACCAATCTTCGCAACCGACACACCTGCGATGATCTGATCCGGAAACGCCACAGGCTGGTAGTAATTACATTGGGTTTCCACCACCAATCCAACGATACCCCCTGTGGCAAAATCCAGCACCCCCTGCTCCACCAGGTAGCCGTTGACCGCGGTATCAAACCACGAGTAGTACACGACGTTATTCACATGCCCGTAGACATCATTATCGCGCCATCGAGTGGTAATTGTGTGATGGTGCAGATATTGATCAAGCGTCGGAATAGCGGGCTTAACCCTGGCACTATGACTGGCCGCGGATTTCGATTTCGGATTCATTGTGCCCACTGACTCCTGGTGCTTTCGCTGGTGTGGATGCTCTCAGTCAGCGCATCTTTACCCTAATTCGACGGTTTTTCAACAAGCATTAACGCACAGTGGCAGCACAAACTGCCGGAATGATTTATCCTCTCCTTATGATAAATGCAATCATCGAGGCGCTATCTCGCTTTGAGCCTCTTCACTACCTGATTATCGCGATCAACCTGTTACTGATGCTGGTGGCAAAACCGCTGATTCTCAAAACCGGCGGCAAGCTTACAGAGCGCCAGATAGATTTTCGTGTCAGTGTGCTGCGGGTCCTGAACCTCGCCATACTAGCCGCGGTTTGCTACAACGCCATCTACTCTTCCAACAACGACGGACAAGGCCTGGCGGTCAAACTGATCTCCATTCTGGTGGTTCTGTATCTCGCTTATCTGGCGTCTAATATTGCAAGCTACGTAATGCGCAGGCGCTACGGCAAGGCCACCAAGAACAGCGATGATGTCCAGATATCAGACACCTATCACTCGCGCATGCTGACACTGGTATTAAGTACCTTTATCGCAATCGTTGCCCTGATTGCAGTGATTCGAATAGCAGGCTTTAGCAGCTTACTGGAAGCCGGTGGCGTGATCGGCTTTGTCGGGGTATTTTTAGCCCTCACGCAACAAGCCTGGGCACCGGATATCATCAGCGGCCTGGTGTTACTCAATAGCGATATGGTCAGTGAAGGTGACTTAATAGAACTGGGGGACTCAACACCGATACTGGCACGGGTATTTAAAACTAAAATCTTCCATACCGTGCTGATTGATGTCGTCAACAATCACCGGATCATGGTCAGTAATTCTAAACTCCGAGGCGAGACAATCCACAGCTTATCCAAATTTGCTTCAGCTAAAGGCTTACGCGAAAAGCTCACGTTTAAAATTGGTTACGACACAGGTGCGGATGAGGCCAAAGCCCTGTTTAATGAAGCCTTTGATGCTGTCTTATCCGAAAGCAGCAGCATGATAGATGACTCACATCCACTGGAGATCAGGGTTCTGGAAACCGGTGATCATGCTGTTGAGTGGGGAATTTTTTATTATATAAAAGAAGTGAATGGCATCATCGCGGTCAGGCAGAGATTGTTAGAGGCAATACTCGAAGCCTCTCATCGGCATGGCATTTCATTGTCTACACCAAAGACTCATGTAGTGACAAATATGCCAGCGCCTACAGCAGACGCCCTCAATCAGGCTCACTCCAAGAACTTTCTGTGAATTTAATTGCCGGGGCCGATTTTATAATCCGTTAGCTGCGGCGG
>CAZQKJ010000172.1:0-7500 GCA_964593315.1 uncultured Granulosicoccaceae bacterium | reverse complement strand
CTACCAGATAGATACCAAACCATAGTGGGTCAATACCGCTTTGTTCTACCATTGGCATGATGATGGATGTTGTCAACACGACCACAGAGATGCCATCCAGAAAACAACCGAGAATAATAAAAAATACGGTGAGCGCTGCGAGAAGTTGAATACTTGATAGCTCGAACGAACCAATCCAGGCAGCCAGATCTCGTGGAATTCCAGTAAAGCCCATAGATACAGACAGAAATGCAGCGCCCGCTAATATAAACGCGATCATGCATGAAGTGATAGTCGCCCCCATCAGGCTCTCTTTAAGCATGGCTAAGGAGAGTGAGTTGTTTGACCATGCCAACACGATGGAAAATACCACACCGACCGCTGCAGCATCTGTTGGTGAAGCAATACCCATATAGATAGAGCCGATTACACCTGCAATCAGTAAAAAAATCGGAATAAGACGTCTCGCCGCTGTTAGTTTTTGCGTAAACGTAAAGCGCTCGCTCTCCACCGGGATCAAGGCCGGGCGGGCAAGAGAAACAATTGCAACGTAAGCTGCAAAGAACAAAACCAGCATTGCTCCGGGAATAACCCCTGCGATAAACAATCTGGCAATCGATTGTTCGGTTGCAACACCGTAAACGATAAGTATTATTGATGGTGGAATTAATAATCCCAATGTCGCAGATCCAGCTAAGGTACCGATGATCAGGCTTTCGGGATAGCCTCTTTCGGTAAGTTCCGGCACTGACATTTTTCCAATGGTGGCAGCTGTCGCCGCCGAAGAACCGGAGACGGCAGCGAATATCGCACACCCGAAAATGTTCACATGGAGTAGTCTGCCAGGCAGACGGCCTACCCATGGCGATAAGCCACTAAACATGTCATCAGATAGTTTTGATCTGAGTAATATTTCCCCCATCAAAATAAACATGGGAAGTGCCGCTAGCGACCATGAGTGACTGTGTCCCCAGACAGTGGTGGCGAGAATGGGACCGACCGGCGCATTGGATAGCAACATCATGCCAGCTATACCAGTAACCATCAGTGCAAAGGCTACCCATACACCAGCAGCCAACATCGCGATCAAAAGCAACAGTAGCATTGCGGTGATAGTAATCTCAGTCATCGTCATGCCCTGTTGATGCAACTGTCTCAAATATTGATTTTTGCGTTGCGACGGTGCGATACAGGCAATCAGTCAACGCAATAGTCAAAATAGCAAGTCCGAGCAATACAACACTTTGCGGTATCCACAACGGGACTGCGATGATGCCGGATGACAGATCTCCAAATTCATGAGACTCCATACAGAGTTTTGCGATATAGAATGTCACGTAAGCTGAGAGCGCTGTGCAAATGCTTAGTGATAAAATTTCGGCGATCCATTGGGCACGGGAAGGCAATCTCGTAAGCACCAAATTAACACGGATATGCCCACCACGAGTCAGTGTGTAAGCTAATGCCAGAAAAGATGAGGCTGCTAGAAAGTAGCCTGCGAAATCACCATAAGAAGGAATGGTTAAATTAACAGAGCCCCCACTGAAGCGGGTGACGACATTGAATAACACCTGAGTCGATACCAATATGCAAATTGCGGCTATGAGCAGCGCCGCTATAGCGCCGCTGCCCACATACAGCCAGTCTAGAACTTTTCTTATCATTGCTTTATTCCCGAATACAGCAAAAGTTCTGTATTGGCTATTCTCTATGTAATCGCAGAATACAGCGTTTACTGACTGAAAGACTCTACAATCGTCTTGGCCTCATCAGAAGCCGATTCCTGCCAGGCGCTCTGCATATCAACACCAATTGCCTGCAATCCGCTCAGCAACTCATCACTAGGTTCTACAACAGCCATTCCATTCTCCCGCATGATGTCTGTTTTGACCGCTGTCTCTTCTTTACTCATTTCCCATCCACGACTTTCAGCCGTCGCAGCTGCACTCAAAACAATCTTTTTTACGTCGTCATCCAATGTGTCAAATGCAGCCTTGTTAACAACTACAATGTTCTTGGGAACCCATGCATTAATCGGAGAATAGTGAGAAACAAAGTCCCACGCCTTGGTGTTGGCACCAGTCGATGGCGAGGTAATCATTGCTTCAACCTGGCCTGTAGTAAATGCTTGAGGAATATCTGCAGCTTCTACCTGTGTAGGTGCCGCTCCTGCCATTGCTGCAAACTGTTCAAGTGCTGCGTTGTAGGCACGAAATTTTAAGCCTTTTAAGTCATCCACTGACTTAACTTCGCCGCTTGTATATAGACCTTGTGGTGGCCATGGTACAGAGAATAGCGGCATGAGTCTCTGTTTGGCCAGAAGCTCAGTAATTACTGGTTTTTGTGATTCCCAAAGTTTAGCGGCATCGTCGTAACTAGTAGCAACAAATGGTTGTGAATCTATTCCATAGGCTGCGTCTTCATTGGAGAGTCTAGACAGAAAGAACTCACCGATAGGGACTTGCTGGCTTCTAACTGCGTTTTTAATTTCCGGGTGCTTGATCAGTGAACCGGCAGAATGAACTGTGATATTCAATTTACCACCAGAGGCCTCACTCACTTCTTTAGCAAATTCAATAATGTTTGCTGTGTGAAATGTTTTGTCCCCATAGGGCGTGGGCATATCCCAATCAGCGGCGATTGCCGTATTGCCTGCCAACAGAGCCGCGCAGGCTACCTTAAAAAATTGCTTCATTAGTTGCTTCCTCGTGATTGTCAGATGGCATTTGTTAACTCATTCATCAAATGCAGACATTACATTGACATATTGTCAACGTATTGTAAATATTATTGCATCATATTTTCTAAAATCACTGTTAGGCGGAATGAATCAGCATGGGTAAGTGGGATTTCTGGATTGATCGCGGTGGCACGTTTACAGATATTGTTGCGAGAGATCCCCTTGGAGCGTTAAAAGCTCACAAACTATTGTCTGAAAACCCGGAGGCGTACCCTGACGCCGCCCTGCAGGGTATTCGAGACCTGCTTGGGATATCACCACTCGACCCCCTTCCTTCAGCTGATATTGCATCAGTAAAAATGGGGACTACCGTTGCGACCAACGCATTATTGGAACGTAAAGGTGATCGGGTGCTTCTGATAACAAACACCGGCTTCGGGGATGCGTTAGAGATCGGGTATCAGTCACGCCCAAAGCTGTTCGCCCGGGAGATTGTAAAGCCAGAGCTTTTATATGAACGTGTAGAAGAGGTTGATGGAAGAGTCTTAAGCGATGGCACGATAGAAACCCCTTTGGATGGGGACGCCGTGCAAAAGGCACTTGAGTCTGCATACGAAAGCGGTATTCGGTCTGTAGCGATTGTTTTTATGCATTCCTACCGTTTTCCGGAGCATGAGAAAATGGTCGTGCAAATTGCGCGCGATGTAGGTTTTACGCAAATTTCGGCCAGTCACGATGTGTCACCTCTTATTAAGTTTGTTGGCCGAGGAGATACCGCGGTAGTAGATGCCTACCTTTCACCGATCTTGAGACGGTATGTAGATCGAATTGCTGATGAGCTTGACACTGACAACACCGATACTCGTTTAATGTTCATGATGTCCTCTGGCGGGCTAACAGCTGCAGATCTGTTTCAAGGACGGGATGCGATTTTGTCTGGTCCTGCCGGTGGCATTGTAGGGGCTGTACAAACAAGCAAAATTGCAGGTTTTGAAAAGATAGTCGGTTTTGACATGGGTGGGACATCTACCGATGTGTCTCACTATGCGGGTGAATTTGAAAAAGCGTTTGAAACTGAAGTAGCTGGCGTGAGAATGCGGACCCCGATGATGCGGATTCACACCGTCGCTGCGGGTGGCGGTTCTGTGCTGAGCTATGACGGAGCGCGATTCATCGTAGGGCCGGAATCAGCAGGAGCTAACCCTGGACCCGCATGCTACCGACGCGGCGGGCCTCTAACGGTAACCGATGCCAACGTGATGCTCGGCCGTGTTCAGCCGGAACACTTTCCCAAAGTGTTTGGCGATAATCAGAACTTGCCTCTTGATAATGAAGTGGTCGCAGAACAATTCACAGCGATTGCAACTGCCGCGAAATTTTCGGCCCCTGAACAGGTGGCAGAGGGTTTTTTGAAAATCGCTGTCGAAAACATGGCTAACGCTGTAAAAAAAATATCTATACAACGAGGCTATGACATTACGCAGTACGCGCTAACGTGTTTCGGTGGTGCCGGTGGACAGCACGCCTGCGCTGTTGCTGGAGTTCTTGGCATCAACACCATCATAATCCATCCTTTTGCCGGCATACTTTCGGCCTACGGAATGGGATTGGCTGATATCAAAGCCTCACGACAACAGTCGATAGAAGCAGTGCTTGATGACGATACCTTTTCAGACTTAAATAAGTACTTTCAGTCTTTGAGCAACGAGGCTAGTAACGAACTAAAGCAACAAGGAATCAAAGAAGCCGCTATTCGAACCAATGAAATAGTACATTTGAAATATCAAGGATCAGATTCTTCGATAGAGATAAAGAGATCCAAACACATCGAAAACATGCGGAGCAACTTCACCAGGGCACACAGAGAGCAGTTTGGGTTTAGCATGCCCGACAATCACCTGGTAGTTGAATTGATCGAAGTAGAAGCACTGGGTGGCGGAGCGGATTCGGTTGAAGCGATCGAGGCGAATGCTCGCTGTGAGCCGGTGAAGTCTGAAACAACAAGATTGTATTTGGACGGTGGTTGGCACGACGCGGGTGTATACATGCGAAAAAGTTTGCAACCAGGGCAACACATAGCCGGACCCGCAATCATTATAGAGGAGATCGGTACCATTATCGTTGAGTCTGGATGGACCGCTCTGGTTAATGAATTCAAACACCTTGTTCTTACAAAAACGGGTTTGGCTATGGAGCCAGAAGTAATAAGTAAGACTGCCGATCCGGTGATGCTGGAAGTGTTCAATAATCTATTTATGTCTATCGCTGAACAGATGGGCCATCGATTACAGAAAACTGCTCAATCTACGAATATCAAAGAACGGCTGGATTTTTCCTGCGCTGTATTCAACGCTGAAGGTGAGCTGATAGCAAACGCTCCACACACTCCAGTGCATCTTGGTTCCATGGATCGCTCGGTTGCGAGTGTCATCAACGCGCACCCTTCTATGAAACCGGGTGATGTGTTTGTGACCAATGCCCCGTATAACGGCGGGACACACTTGCCAGACATAACGGTTGTCACGCCTGTTTTTAATCCGACATCTACCACTCCGTTATTTTTTGTGGCTTCGCGTGGTCACCATGCCGACGTTGGGGGAATAGCACCGGGCTCGATGACTCCATTGGCGACTCGTATCGATCAGGAAGGTGTAGTTCTTGATAATCTTTTGCTGGTAAAAGAAGGTTGTTTTTTAGACAAGCAGATCCGCACCGTGCTTGATGGCGGACCTCACCCTTGCCGTAACACCGATCAAAATATTGCAGATCTAAAAGCACAAATTGCGGCAAACGAAAAAGGAGCTCAAGAGCTCCTGTCTATGGTTCAACAATTCGGACTACCGGTTGTACAGGCATATATGAGTCATGTACTGGACTATGCAGAAGAGTGTGTAAGACGCGTGGTGGCTAAACTCAGTAGCGGATCTGCAACGACCCATTTTGACCAGGGATGCAAAATATGCATTTCTTTGTCGGTTGACAAGAAGCAGCGTTCCGTCAACCTGGATTTCAGAGGAACATCCTGTCAACAACCCGATAATTTTAATGCTCCAGAACCAGTGACTCGAGCGGCAGTGTTATATGCATTCCGTTGCATGGTTGATCAGGACATCCCAATTAATGCGGGCTGTATGAGACCACTTAACATCAACCTTATTGGTGGTTCGATGCTAACACCCGCGAGTCCGGCTGCAGTTGTGGCGGGGAATGTCGAGGTAAGTCAGGCTGTCACAGATTGTCTTTTTGCAGCACTTGGAGCTCAAGCTGGTGCGCAAGGCACAATGAACAACTTTAATTTTGGCGACACGGAGTATCAATATTACGAAACGATCTGCGGGGGCTCAGGTGCTGGACCAGGATTTAACGGTTGCCATGCGGTGCACACGCATATGACGAATACACGTTTAACTGATCCGGAAGTACTCGAATATCGCTACCCGGTTGTGCTGGAACTATTTCAAATAAGGCGTAACTCTGGTGGCGACGGTCAGTGGCGGGGTGGGGATGGTCTGAATAGAACAGTCCGCTTTAATCAAGCTATGGAAGTCTCATTTCTGTGTGGGCGCAGGGAGGTTCCACCTTCAGGTCTTGCAGGTGGAGGTAACGGCATGGTGGGTCGCAACGCTGTTAGACGACAGAATGGAGCAATAGAAGAGTTGCCTGGTCGTGTGCAGTTCGAATGTCAGGCTGGAGAGGCGGTGATTATTCAGACGCCGTCTGGAGGAGGTTACGGCGAACCCAATGTGAGTATTTGTGAATCCGAGGCCACGCATGGAAGCTAAGCAACCACAAAGCGTAGATGATAATGGCTCGTCATTTCTTAGTACTGTTGATGCGCACATAGATCATGCAATGCAATATCTAACTCTGCCTGAAGGGCTTGCTGAACGCATACGTGAATGCAACTCTACTTATGTTGTGAATTTCGGAGTTCGTCTACGAGGGAAAATGTGTAGTTTTACCGGTTGGCGTTCCGTACATAGCGAACATCGCTATCCGGTTAAAGGTGGTATCCGCTACTCACTCAACTCGGACACAGAAGAAGTCGAAGCGCTGGCGTCTCTGATGAGTTTCAAATGTGCGTTGGTCGATATACCTTTCGGTGGGTCCAAAGGAGCTTTAAAAATTGACCCCAAAGCATGGGACATCGATGAACTAGAACGAATTACAAGACGATTCACGCAAGAGTTGGCAAAAAGGTCACTCATTGGTCCGGGACAAAATGTTCCGGCACCCGATATGGGGACGGGTGAGAGGGAAATGGCATGGATGGCTGATGAATTTAGACGTTCTAACCCAACTGATCTCGTACATGCACAAGCTTGTGTAACGGGAAAACCGTTATCTAAAGGTGGAATCGAAGGCCGAATCGAGGCCACGGGCAGAGGCGTACAGTTTGCCATTCAAAGCTATTTTGATGACAAGAGACCAGATCGATCGAGGCACGTTCAAAAACTCAAGGGTGCGACGGTTGTAGTTCAGGGATTCGGAAACGTCGGTTATCACGCTGCCAAATTTCTAAGTGAGGAAGATGGTGCGCTTATCGTAGGAATAGTAGAGCGTGATGGTTACTTGTTCAACGAACAAGGCCTTTCAATCGAGGCGGTGAAGGCGCATAAAAATACCGCTGGTACTGTTCTTGGTTTTAGCGGTGCACAGTCGGTCGCGGGAAAACCTGATCTGGGTCTACCATGTGACATCCTTATCCCTGCTGCTACGGAAAACTCGATAACCATAGAAAATGTCGCCGATATTACCGCAGACATCATCGTTGAAGCTGCGAATGGACCAATCAGTTTCGAGGCAAACTCAATATTACGTGAACGCGGCGTGGTGATTCT
>CAZQKJ010000171.1:0-7518 GCA_964593315.1 uncultured Granulosicoccaceae bacterium | reverse complement strand
GGACGGCAGTGATGCACTGGGCCATCATTCCATGTGATAGATCCGCTGCTGGTATTGATCAGGCCCAGTATGGCTGCGATAAGTGTAGATTTTCCAGCCCCGCTTTCACCAACCACTGCAATAGAGCGCCCCGCCGCCAGACTCAATGATACGTTATCGAGCGTCAGCGCCTGACTATACTTAACTGAAAGTGCTTCGATACTTAGCACGGCACAGCAAGCCAGCTGCGATGACCAACCAGAGTTTTTGCAGCATCGGTTGCAGGCGTATGCAGCAATTCAGTAGTGGGCGCATCTTCAACAATGCGCCCTGCATCCATAACCATCAGTCGCGATACTCTGCCTGCCGCAAGTCCGAGATCATGAGTAATCAAAAGCATAGAGGTATGGCTATCACCAAGTACCGCATCCAACAGATCCATAGTACTCGCAGCGACTACCGGGTCGAGTGCAGAGGTAGGTTCATCCAGCACCAATAGATCCGGTGTGCCGATCAGCGCCATTGCAATAACAAACCGTTGTTGCATGCCACGGCTCCAGCCCCATGGACGTTTACGCATGTTACCGCTTTCTAGTCGAAGCGCAGAAAACAGCTGCTGTTGTTTTTCAGGGGCAGGTGCAAGCCCGAGCGCGCGCGATGCTTCGCGCCAGTGAAAATCCATACTACGCAGCGGGTCAAGCGCTTCATCCGGGCTTTGCGGTACGTGTGCAACACTCACTCCTTGCTGGCGCAGATCATCTAACAGCGCATGACCGAGGGTTGATTTCCCAGACCCGGAAAGACCGACCAGGCCAATACGCTCAGCAGATCCTATACCGAGTGAAGTGGGATGCAACAACGTCCGACCCGAGCGCACTACACTCAGGCCGGTGACAGACAGATCCATTCAAAGAGATTGGTTTGTGACAGAAGCTCTCATACTACAGGTCTATTTTGACAACGTAGTATCTTTTGTAACCCAGTAAGTTTCGGTGGGATGCACAGCATAGTTTTCAAGCTCTTCTCGCGCAACATTTACCTGGCTGACGTGGAAGACCGGGATCATTGCGCCGTCTTCAGCGACTATTTCCTGTACCTGATCATAGATCTTTTTGCGTTCAGCATGATCGAAAGTCTCACGCCCGGTCTCAAGCAGCTTGTCGAGTTCAGGGTTAGTGTACTTGCCACTGTTCGAACCACCGTCCGACTTTAACAACGCTTCTAACACAGCACCCGGGTCTCCCTGCGGGGTGGTTACCCATGCCTGCAGAAACAGATCAGCAGAGCCATCAGCTATTGCATCGTTGCTTGCACCGTACTCTCCCACACTGACTTTGGCAGTAACACCGATAGCTTGCAGGAACGCCTGCGTAAGCTCAGCAGTGGGAGGCAGTGCAGCACGAGACGAATAGGTAACGATATCAATTTCAAGTGGCTCACCATCGAGCATCCAGAGGCCACCGTCTTTTACCGCACCGGCTTCAGCCAATAGTTCTTCCGCTTTGGCAGCATCATGAGTCACCCCAATATCAGCAGCCCAGCCCGTGCCGTCCGGGTAAATTGTCCCTGCTGCTGTGCCGCCTACACCAGACAAGGCCGCCTCAACGATACCCTCGCGATCGATAGCAAGAGACACCGCACGTCGAATAAGCGGGTTTGCCAATGGGCCACTGGCGGCATTTACCGTGTAGAAATACAGCCGTGCAGTAGGTGCAGAAAAACCTTGCGCACCGGTTTCCTTAATGCGTGCAAAATCAGCTTCGGGGTAGTTGATCACCATATCGACTTCACCTGCCTCGAAAGCCAGTGCTGCTGCTGCAGGATCACCCGCCACAACTATACGTACCTCGGAAAGCCCTGGCGCACCATCGCGATAATCATTATTTACTTCAGCACGATAGAGCTGCTCTGGCACCGCTTCACGAAAAATATAGGGGCCAGTCGCGTTGATGGGAAATTCTTCTGATACAGGCCCCAGCACAGCGATGCCAGGCTCAGATAATGTCCACGGGAACGCGGCATTCGGGCTATTGGTGTCAAACACAACCACACTATCACCGTCTGTTGACACACCAGCCAGATCGAGCAGCTTTGCTACGCGCGCGTTATATCCAACATGACCTTCTTCAAGAATTCCGTTTATGGTATCTACTACAGACTGAGCAGTCACCGCAGTACCATCGTGAAATTTAATATCGTCCCGCAATGTGACGCGCCATTGTGTGGGTGACGCCTGTTCAACACCTGATGCCACACGCGGATAAAGGTTCATGCTGTAGTCAATACCCATCAGTGTTTCAGTCACACCCGATTGATTAGACAGCCAGCCGTTGTAACCTGCTCGCGGATCCGGGATCTCGGCAGTCGGGCCAAACGAGGTGGCAATCGTAAGACTGTTCGCCTGCACCACGACGGGCAACGCGACGCTAAATACGGTAGAGATTGCAAAACAAAATGCGACAACAAGTCGTGCCAAACCAGGCATGTATAAGCTCCTTCGAACTGTTAGAGCATGATTGAAATTCAGCAATGCGAGGTATGCTGCAAGCCTTTTGCAAGCGCTCCACACCACCTTATGCTGAGATGATACAACATATCATTTTCGAAGTATCCCATTTTCTGATTTGAACCCGTCATTGCTGTTTCAAATCTGCACCTCCAGCAGGAAACATCAGCTAATTCGATGGTATTACTACTACCTGCATATTCCATCAATTGTGGTTATTGACTTCGGCAGTGCTGACACTGAATTACAACTGCCTGAAGATGAGAGAGACAAAGGACTAAGGATCTTTTGCTCTGCATTTTTTAACCCCGGTAAACGAGCATTACACTATAGATCGCTGGATGCATGTTCGTAATACATCCGTAGGTGACCAAACTGCATCAGAGCAGATGGACGCCATGTTTCGTATCGCCTTCAATGAAGATAAAGCAAATCTTGAAGCAATAGTGGAGCAGGAAAAACAAGAACAGAATCAACGAGGGCTGCAACAACCGAGGCAGAGCATTGCAGCGATATGTGTTCAGCAGACTAAACCAAATCTGCAGAGCTCACATAATGACTGCAGACCGACGTAGAAAAGGTCCCATGGCAGCATTAAACGCATCGGTTTGCTCGACGTTTGCAATATGTGCTGCCGCCGGAAGAATCACCAATTCCGAATGGGGTAAGCGCTCATGCATAGCTTCAGATGCAGCCACCGGGGTTGCGACATCTTCAGCACCAACAATTAACAGTATTTGAGTTTTAATGGTGGACAGCTGATCAATAAAGTCCAATCCGGTAATCGCATGACAGCAAGCAACATAGCCTGCGTCAGTGGCTCGATCAATTTGTGCACTCACTGCATCTATAGCAGCACCGCCACTGGCAAGAAAGGCCGGTGTAAACCAACGCTCAAGCGTACCTTGTTTTATTGAGCTCAGTCCGTCGGCTTCAACTTTTGCGATTCTTTCTTTCCACATTAGCGACGAATTTTCCGGCAGTGTACTCATCGTGTCACAAAGAACTGCTGATAGGAATCGTTGCGGGTATCGCAGCAACAGACTCTGACCGAACATACCACCTATCGATAAACCCACCCAGTGCGCCTGTTTAATACCCTGCTGATCCATCACGGCAATGACATCATCAGCCAGCTCATCAAGCGAATACGGACCCATTGGCGTATCACTGTATCCGTGCCCTCGCATGTCCAGCCGGACAACACGAAAGTCAGCTTCCAGTAACGCCATCTGCGGATCCCACATGTGCAGGTTGCACCCCAACGAATGTGCCATCAGCACCACCGGTCCGGTTCGGCTGCCGCTAATTTCGATATTAATCTCGCAATGACCAATATCAACCTTCATGGTTATTCCCTCGCTCAGTAGACACTGAATCAGTGTAAAGCAGATTACACAATCTTCGATACTGGCATGACGAGTATTAACCCAGATAGAAGCGGGGTTTGCAGATAATCTCGGTCAGTACCCGCGCTAATTCCAATGCCGCAGACAGCAACCGCAGAAATTAAACTCGACTGCTCGCTCAGTATTTGAACGGATTACCCAGGTGAATCAGCGTGTTTGACAAGGGCTTTCACCCATCTGTTTTAATAAATTAACGAAAAAAAAGCTCTTTTTTGCGCATATGCACTGAAAACAGAACTCAGATGTAAAACAATACCCACCTGCGTCGAGCTACCGTTTAAAAGCAAAGGAAGCACCTTACAACCTTGCAGCAGTGCCGTCGTCAAGTATTCTGGTTACTATATCAAGAGACCTGAAATACCCCGTTTGCTGTACCGGCCCTGTTGGTGTTGCATTTCTTCAAATATTTCGCGCGCACTAAAAATTCAGAAAAACCCAACCAGAAACAATAAAGAATCGACCTATGAGTACAGAAATCGAGAGCAAAGCAAGAGCGAGTCTCCTGAGTCCGGCGCTGAGTTCAACCGTCCAGAAACAGTTGGGGCTGGACAATACTCAATCCCGCGCAGCTCTGGAAAAAGGGATAGACAGTGTTCTGAAGCTGTTTCGGGAAATATCGAATGACAAAGACAGTCTTGATTCGCTACATAAAGCGGTTGATCATTCTGACGCAACACTCGAGACACTGTTTTCAGATGACACTAAACGATCTCAGGCACTCGAAGCTGCCCGGGTTCAGCTAAATCAAATAGCGGGAGCGGAGAGTAATCGATCTCTGATCACCAAGCTAGGCAAAGACGCCAGCCTGACGGAGCCTCAATCGAAAGATGTTCTGGGTTTTGCCTCAACCGCTGTTTTCAAAGCGCTTGGCACCTCTTTGTCAGATGGCACAGTCCAAAACAACACAGCTGCAATTTCATCACTTCTACATAACGCCCCTGAAGTGCCAAAAAGGACAACAAACACCGTTGTGGGTAATGCCGCCAATAGCGAAACCATGAGCAGCAATACTGAATCTTCCTGGCTGATGAGATTGGGTCTTCCGCTATTACTGGCCGCCGCGTTGATGGTTGTCACCCTAAAGTTTTGTGGTCAGGCAGAGAACACCAGACAGGCAACCGAAGAGCTTAATGTTAAAGAGCAAGAGCTTGCAAACGCTAAACAACAAGCCGACTTACAAAACACCGAAATTGCCTCACTACAATCTGAGTACGATGCTGCTGAAGTCAGGATAGACGAGCTTGAGACCGATCTTCAATCAACTAGCAGCGAGCTTGAAAATCTTCGTGAAATACCAACAGACACAGCAGAACTGCAGCAACAGCTGGCCGAGGCGACAGATAAACAAGAACAACTACTCAATAGCCAGTCAGATTTAACCAGGCAACTTGAACAAGCGCAGCTGGAACGAGACAAGGTAACGGATCAAAGTGAATCGCTGAAGTTTGACATTAATACCGCTAATCGAAGTAAGGCAGAGAACGCCAAGCTGATTACGGATCTTAGAACAGAACTTGGTACAGTCACATCAGAGAGCAATTCACAAATTGAATTACTCACGAATGAAAAAAATGCGCTGCAAGATCAATTACAGGAAGCAACCACTTCTCTTTCTGAGGCTCAAAACGCCCGTGAATCTGACATCAGCCAACTCACCAGTGACGCCAATGATTTGCAGATTCAGTTAACACAGATGGTGGCAGACAGAGACTCCTCTCAGGAAACACTGCAAACTCTTGATAAAGAGATAACCCAGAAAAACACCACTATCTCTGCATTGGCAGATAAAGTGAACGCACTGGAGAAAGAGAAAGACGAATCCATTCAGTCAGTCGAACAGCTTGAAGAGCAAATCACTATACTGAAAACTGAATACGATCAATCCCTCGCTGAACTAGAGAATCAAAAATCTGCTCTGGCAGACAATCAAACTAAGCTTGATGAAAGTGACGCCTTGTTGCAACTCGCACGTGAAGAAACCAACACACTCAGCAGCGAACGCTATGAATTGCTTACAGCCCGGGATCAGCTGGACCAGCAAGTGGAAGAGCTAACCGCTGACAATAAAATTGCCACAGAACAGGTTGAAGAGACCAGTCAGAAATTATCTTCTCTAACTACTCAGTTATCTACCGCAGAAACACAAAACTCTGAAGCACAATCTAAACTATTAGAACTAGCCCGTTCTCTAAGCGACGCGGTTGCAGAACGAGATAAAGCCATGCAAACCATTGCAACGGTCGAGAATCAGCTTAACGCAAGTAAGGCGTCAGTCGAATTAGCAGAGGAAGAGATCATTTCCTTAAGCCGTGAACGCGATGAACTGATAGCGGCACAAAGTCAATCCAGCGAGACGATTGAAAAATTGACTGCAGAAACTGAAGCCGCACTAGAGAACGTCATGCTGAGCGATCAGCAAAATTCTGACCTGTTAAGTAAACTGGAAACCGTAGAGGCTGAAAGCAGTTCTGCCCAATCCGAGATCACAAAGCTTGAGGATTCCCTGAACGCTAAGACCGCAGAGCTGGAACAGGTAACTACCGAGAGTGACGAAACAAAGACCAGCCTGTCAAAGGCCAATGAAACAATTGACTCACTCAAAGTGGCACAATCAACATCAGCTGAAAAAATCGCAGATCTGGAGCAACAGATTGAACAACAAAAAGCCGAATTAGAATTGGCCACTGCCACAAGCGCTTCACTCGAAAGCAAGATTGCAGAGCTTGAAAATGCACAATCCAGCCAACAAAGAGAATCCGATGCAGCACAACTAGCCGCAGATACAAAGATAGCTGATCTTGAAACTTTGTTGTCTGCCCGGGATACCGAGATCGCCCGGCTAGACACCAGGCGTGATGAACTGGAGTCAGAAAAGACCGAAAGCGCCGCCGCGGCTCAAGCACTGACCAACGATACACGTAAGCTACGCGACGCTCTTGAAGAAATGCTTGCCAACGCTGGTGTGGAAGGAATAGAAGTCCAAACGATTGAGGGTGATCGCGCAGTTTCCATGTCACTAGGCTCTAACTCCCTGTTCCGCGTTGGAGACACCTCTTTAACCCGTGAAGGAGGCAATGTACTGAGCACAATTGGCAAGTTTGTCATTGACTACCCTGAATGGCGCCTGGATATTGAAGGTCATACAGATTCACTACCCATTGGTGAACGTCTTCGTAGTCGCTACCCATCTAACTGGGAACTGTCATCAGCCAGAGCATCTGCTGTGATCAACTTCCTGAGATTAACCAGCGATATAAAACCTGAATCGATGTCTGCAAGGGGTTATGCAGAGACCCGACCCATTGCCGACAATAACAGCGCCGAGGGTCGGGATCGCAACAGGCGAGTGGATATCGTCTTACGACGATAACGCCAATAGAAACAGTGGTCTTTCAAATCAGCCACCAACCGTTCCGGATCTGCAGCATAGGACCTGTAGTATCAGGCCTGTAGCATCAGACCCGTAACTCTTGAAATAAAAAAGCCTCACATTGTGAGGCTTTTTACTACTCGCAATGAAGGTCTGTGACCTTACAGAAAACCGCGACTACCCCGAAACAATCAGCTTGTAATCGATTGTTGGGTTAAGCGGGCAAGAATAGACATACTCGCCCGGTTTAAGAG